>NZ_RAWA01000039.1 GCF_003611675.1 Corallococcus sp. CA053C | reverse complement strand
GAGTTCGTCGGCAGCGTCAGATGTGTATAGAGACAGGGAATGGACATCCCTCCTGTCCTTTTCGCCAGGGTGTGGCTGGTCTCACGGTCAGGCCGTGCGCACCTTGGGAAGCCGGAAACAGAAAGCAGAGGTGGCACCTGGAACCCGCACTGAATGCGCCGCCCCGCATCCGACACCTGGACGAGGGACCCGCGGTCCTGGTCGTCAACACGCGCTCGCGTTCAGGCCGTGAGGCCTTCGAAACCGCCCGGGCCATGCTGGCCGACCGGGGCATCCCGCTGCTCGCGGCGCACGCGCTGTCGCGGCCCAAGCGCCTGCGGCAGGTGCTGGAGGAGACCCTCGCGGCGGGGGCCCGCCGCGTCTTCGTGGGCGGCGGCGACGGCACCATCAGCTGCGCGGCGCAGGTGTTGATGGGCCGCGACGTGACGCTGGGCGTGGTGCCCCTGGGCACCGGCAACGACTTCGCCCGCTCGCTGGGCATCCCGGACACCATCGAGGCCGCGTGCGACGTCATCGTCGGCGGCTACACGGCGCGGGTGGACGTGGGGCTCGTCAACGGGCGGCCCTTCCTCAACGCCGCCAGCCTGGGGCTGACCACCGCCATCGCGAAGCGGCTCACGCAGGAGCTGAAGCAGCGCGCGGGCAAGCTCGCCTACCCGATGGCCGCCGCCGCGGAGATGCGCACCCTGCAGCCCTTCCACGTCCGGCTCCAGGCGGACACGGAGACGCTGGAGCTGGACGCGCTCCAGCTCGTCGTGGGCAACGGCCGCTACCACGGGGCGGGCAACATGGTGTCGCCGGAGGCGACGCTGGATGACCGCAAGCTGCACGTCTACGCCATCACCGCGCCGTCCGCCGCCGACGGGAGCGGGGAGCGCACGGGGCTGGGCCATCTGCAGGACGTGGCCACGCTGGCGCGCGTGGCGCTGGGCATGCGCAGCGGCGGGCACCTGGACCACGAGGCGGTCGTGCACCTGGACACCCGCCACCTCACCGTGGAGACGGACCCGCCCATGGAGGTGAACGCGGACGGGGAGAACGTGGGCATGACGCCCATGCGCTTCGAGGTGGCCTCGGCCGCGCTGCGCGTCTACGCCCCCGCGCCGCCCCTGCCCCAGTAGGGCGCGTCCGGGACGGCCGCTACACCTTCTCCAGCACGCTGGAGAGCACCTGCGCGGTGAAGTTCACCAGGGGAATCACGCGCCGGTAGTCCATGCGCGTGGGCCCGATGACGCCCACCGTGCCCAGCACCGCCTCCGCCGTGCCGTAGGGGCTGGCGATGACGGTGACGTCGCCCGCGGCGGAGAACTCGCTCTCCGCGCCGATGAAGACGTGCATCTCCTTGGTGCGCTGCACGCGGTCCAGCAGGTGCAGCAGCTTGTGCTTCTCATCCAGGGCGCGGAACAGCGCGCGGATCCGCTCCACGTCCGCGAACTCCGGCTGCTCCAGGAAGGAGCCCGTGCCTTCGATGAGGACGCGCTCGGGCGTCTGGAGGTCGGTGGCCGCGGCGCCCAGCCGCAGCGCCTTGGCGGTGAGCGCGTTGTAGAGCGCCTGGTCCTGGTCCATCTCCGCGCGGATGCGCTCGCGGGCCTCTTCCAGGGGCACCTGGTGCAGGAGTTCGGACAGGTAGTTGCTGGCCTTCACGAGCTCGTCGGACGTCACCGGAAAGTCCACGGTGAGGGCCTTGTTGTGCACCTGGCCGTTCTGGCCGACGAGGATGGCGAGGACGCGGTCCTCGCGCAGGCGCAGGAACTCGATGCGCTGGAACACCGCCGCGTCCGGCCGGGGGGTGAGCACCACGCCCGCGTGGCGGGTGAGCGAGTGCAGCACGCGGCTGGCTTCCGACAGTATGTCGTCCAGGTTGGACTCGTGCACGAGCCCGGCGTGGATGAGCTCGCGGTCGCGCGGCGCGGGGTCGCGCAGCTTCACGAGCGTGTCCACGTAGAAGCGGTAGCCCCGGTCCGTGGGCACGCGGCCCGCGGAGGTGTGCGGCTTCTCCAGGAAGCCCAGGGCCTCCAGGTCCGCGAGGACATTGCGCATGGTCGCGGAGGAGACCTCGAACTCCCCGCGGCGCGTCAGTTGCTGACTGCCGACAGGCCCGCCCGTGGTGATGTACTCCTGCACCACGGCACGGAGGACTTCCTTCTCGCGTTCACCCAGCTCGTCGGGCATTCCCGCTCACACTCCGGAAGCCGACGGCCCGGACCTTCCGGCCTCCGCGCTTCCTGTAGAATTCTAAGAGGGACGCCCGGGGCATTCAATCCACGGAGCCCAATCAGTGGGGCAGGCAGGCGCCGCGCCGGTTCCTCCCCGGGCGTGGAGGGGGTACGGCAAAGCGCACATCGCTCCGGGAAACCGGCGGGATTAGAAGGCCGCCGTCTTGACGACCTCGACCGCCCCCCTCCCGCTCGCGCCCGTGCCCGCGGCGCCACCTGACGCCTCCGAGCAGGGTCCCCACCGGGGCTGGCTGCTGTTCAGCCTCTTCTCGCTCTACGTCATCTGGGGGTCCACCTACCTGGCGATGCGGTTCGCGCTCACGGGCTTTCCACCGTTCCGGATGGCGGGCCTGCGCTTCCTGGTGGCGGGCGGGCTGCTCTACACGGGCTTGCGGCTGAGGGGCCAGCCGGGGCCGGGAGCACGGCAGTGGCGGGCAGGCGCCCTCACGGGCTTCCTGTTGCTGGTGGTGGGCAACGGCGGCATCGCGTTCGCGCAGAACCTGGGCGTGCCGTCGGGTGTGGCGGCACTGGTGGTGGGCAGCATGCCGTTGTGGACGGCCATCTTCGGCGCGGCCTTCGGGCAGCGGCCGGGGCGCGCGGAGCTGGCGGGGCTGGTGCTGGGCTTCGCGGGCGTGGCGCTCTTGAACCTGGGCGGGGACATGAGTGGCGGCGCGTCCGCGGCGTTGGCGCTGCTGGTGGCGCCGATGAGCTGGGCGTTCGGTTCGGTGTGGAGCCGGCGCCTGCCGATGCCGACGGGGTTGATGACGCCGGCGACGCAGATGTTGTGCGCGGGCGTGATGATGCTGGGCGTCAGCTTCGCGCTGGGCGAGCAGATGCACGGCACGCCGCCCATGAAGGCCGTGTTCTCGTTCGCGTACCTGGTGCTGTTCGGTTCGCTGGTGGCGTTCAGCGCGTACGGCTATTTGTTGCGGCACGCGCGGCCGGCGCTCGCGACGAGCTACGCGTATGTGAACCCGGGTGTCGCGGTGCTGTTGGGTGTGGTGTTCGCGGGAGAGACCCTGGGCCCGCTGACCTGGGGCGCAATGGCAGCCATCCTGGTCGCGGTGATGTTGCTGGCTCGCGGGAAGCGCTGAAGACATACATTCAGGCAGACGTCCATAACCTGGAAGAGGTATGGCGCCAGAGGGGCGCCTCACCTCACAGTCTGTCTTGTGCCCACCGCTCCTGTTCCCTGTGCTGGTGATATCGCGCAGGTCCGACATCGCCAGTATCTGGTCAACGAAGTCGTCGCCCCGTCAGGCGTCCGCGAGCAACACACACTCGTTCGCCTCACCTGCCTTGATGACGACGCGCAGGGACGTCCGTTGTCGGTGCTCTGGGAGCGGGAGCTTGCCGCCCGCGTCATCCGCCCGGAGCAGGGCGGGCTGGGGACGCCCGAGAAGCTCGACGAGCCGCGTCGCTTCGCCGCCTACCTCCACGCGCTCAAGTGGAGCTCCGTCACTGCCACCGACGCACGGCTCTTCCAGTCCCCCTTCCGCGCTGGCATCCACCTGCTCGACCACCAGCTCACGCCCCTCAAGAAGGCGCTCGAGCTGCCGAGGGTCAACCTCTTCATCGCGGACGACGTAGGCCTCGGCAAGACCATCGAGGCCGGGCTCGTGATGCAGGAAATGATGCTCCGTCAGCGCATCGACCGGGCCCTCATCGTCTGCCCCGCGTCCGTGACGCTGCAGTGGCGCGATGAGATGGAGAAGCGGTTCGGGCTCCATTTCGAGATCTTCAACAGCGAGTTTGTCTCACGGCGCCGCCAGGAGCGCGGCTTCCAGGTGCCGGTCTGGGGCACGCACTCACGCTTCATCGTGTCGTACCAGACGCTCCGGCGCAGTGAGTACTTCGAGCCCCTCAAGACGCTGATGGAGGAGAAGGGCCGCCACAAGTCGATGCTGGTGCTCGACGAGGCGCATGTGGTCGCCCCGGCATCCGCCAGCCGGTACGCCGTGGACACCGACACGACTCGCAGCATCCGCTCGCTCGCGGAGCGCTTCGAGCACCGGCTGTTCCTGTCGGCCACGCCCCACAACGGGCACTCCAACAGCTTCTCGGCGCTGCTGGAGATGCTGGATCCACAGCGCTTCACGCGGGGCACCCGCGTCCGGGAGTCTCAACTGGCGCCAGTGATGGTGCGTCGCCTGAAGAGCGACCTGCGCGCCCTGGGCAGCGCGCAGCAATATCCCGAGCGGCAGGTGGTGGGTGTGCGATTGACGCATGCCTCGGGACGGTGGGGTGCCGAATGGCTGGGGCCTGATGGCACGACCGTCGAGCGCCGCGTCGACCTGGGCGAGGGGTCCACCGCGGAGCTGGACCTCTCCACGAAGCTCGCGCGCTACACGGAGTTGCTGGCGCCGAAGTCGAAGAAGGGTCGGCTCGTCTTCGTCAACCTCCAGAAGCGCCTCCTCTCCAGCGTCGAGGCCTTCCACCGCACGCTCTCCGTTCATGCGGCGGCCTTCGGGGCTGGCGCGCTGGCACTCGACGGCGCTGATGCGTCGGAGGACACCCCGCCGAGCGAGGAGCACGGTGAGACAGACGCCGTCCTGGAGCAGGAGCTCGCCGCGAGCATCCACGAGCAGAGCCAGGGTCTTCCGGTAGGGGTCCAGGCGCGCCAGCTCCTGGACGACATGCTCTCCCTGAGCGCGCGGCACCGCACCCGACGGGATGCGAAGCTGCTGGCGCTGTTGCAATGGATTCGCGAGCACCAGTGCGCGCTCACCCGTGGTGCAGCCTGGAAGCCCCGCCGCGTCATCGTCTTCACGGAGTACGGAGACACGCTGCGCCACCTCAAGGAGCAGCTCACCTCCGCCTTCGAGGGGACGCAGCGGGGGGATGAACGCATCCTCGCCATGACGGGCGGGCTGGATGATGCGCGGCGCGCGGAGATCCAGGAGGCCTTCAACGGGCCCCTGGACGAGTTCCCCGTGCGGGTCCTGCTCGCGACCGACGCTGCGCGAGAAGGCATCAACCTGCAGGGCCACTGCGCGGACCTCTTCCACTTCGATGTTCCGTGGAACCCTTCGCGCCTTGAACAGCGCAACGGCCGCATCGACCGCGCCCTGCAACCGGCGCCCGTCGTGCGCTGCGGCTACTTCATCTACAGCCAGCGGGCCGAGGACGCGGTGCTCGACACCGTAGCGCGCAAGGTCGACACCATCGTCCGCGAGCTGGGCAGCCTGGGCAGCGTCCTGATGGAGCAGATGCATGACGCCCTGGCCCAGGGCATCACGCGGGGCACGCTCGAAGGCGTCAAGCGGGCCACGACCTCCACGCGCACCGAGGTGACGAAGCGTGAGCTGGAGTCCCAGCGGACGCTGCAATCGCTGCGCAAGGAACTGGATACCATTGGGGAGCTGAAGGAGCGCAGCCGCGAAGTGATGGACTTCGCTCCCGCCCTGCTGCGCGACGCCCTCGATGTGGGCTTCGAGCTGGCGGGTTCGAAACGCCTTGAGCGTGAAACCCTCGCTGTGGAGGGTCAGGCGCAGGAGGCCTGGAAGGTTCCAGAGCTTCCCGCGTCCTGGAGCCGGACGCTCGACTCCATTCGTCCTCGTCGCGAGAAGGATGAGACGCCGTGGGACTGGCGCAAGCGGCCGGTGTCGCCCGTGGTCTTCGAAGCACCACCGGGGGTCTCCAGCAAGCTGTCACACCTGCACCTGTCCCATCCCATCGTGCAGCGGGTGCTCCAGCGGTTCCTGGCACAGGGCTTCTCCGCGAACGATCTCAGCCGCGTGACGGTGGTGAAGAGCAAGCGCGACGCCGTGGCACGCGTCATCGTCTTCGGGCGGCTCTCACTCTTCGGCGCGGGCGCGGCCAGGCTGCATGACGAGGTGGTCTCGGTTTCGGCGAAGTGGCTGGATGGCGGTGGGAAGGGGCACCTGAAGCCCTTCGGTGACGAGGCGGATCGCCGGGTCATTGAACAGCTTGAGAGCACGCTGGCCGAGGCTCCTGAGCTGTCCGCGACCTCGCGCGCCGTCCAGGCGCGACTCATTGCAAGCGCGGCGTCTGACTTCGCGACACTCTGGGCCTCTGTGGAGGCGGAGGCGTCGCTGCGGGAGAAGGACGCACGCAAGAAGCTCGCGCAGCGTGGGACGAGTGAGGCGAATGCACTCACGCAGATCCTCCTGAACCAGCGTGAAGCCATCCAGGAAGCGCTGGGCGCCCAGCTGGAGCTCCAGCTCGAAGCGCAGGAAGAGCGCGAACAATGGCGGCGTGACAAATCACACCTGGAAATGCGGCTCTCCGCACTCTCCAAAGAGCTCCGCGAAGAACCAGACGCGCTGAAGACCACCTATGAGGTGCAATTGGCCCGCGTCGTGCCGGTGGGAATGATCTACTTGTGGCCGAGCACGCGGTGAGCGCCCGCCACAAGCGCAGTGGGGGGACAACACATGCGTGATGTTGAACGTCGCTATCACGAGACGTGGCTCGGCCTTGCCCAGCCCATCGAGGGCCTGGTGGTGTCGGTACCGGTCCTGGAAGACGCGCAGTGCATGCAGCGTCTGCCGGTTTCGGAACTGCACCGGTTCATCATGCTGGCTGGCGCGCAATCACCGTCCGTGACGGATGTGCCGCGCTTCCTCCGTGAGGTGCTGGGCTATCCCGAGGGCGCCTTCGTCACGGAGTTCCCGAACGACCTCCGGTTGGACATCGTGGAGGGCCACCAGACGCTCGTACCGACGAGAGGGCTCGTGCGTCGCGGCCCACCGCCCGCGAAGCCGGAGGGCCTTCCCGATGACTCCACCCCCATCAGTCGGGCCGCGGAGGGTTTCGCGCTGCTGACGTGGGAGCTTCCGCTCGGGCTCGATCTGGACAAGAAGGAGGACACCACCGGCGCGTGGTTCTACGAGCCCTCCGCGAAGTTCGAACGCCTGTTGCGCGCGGCCCGGGTCCCAGTGGGGTTGCTGTTCAACGGCGTCAGTGTGCGCCTGATGTACGCGCCCCACGGCGAGTCCACGGGCCATCTCACCTTCCGCTTCAAGGACGTGGTCACCGCGAGTGGCCGGCCCCTCTTCGACGCGATGGTGATGCTGCTACACGCACGCCGGCTCTTCGGCGTGCTGCCAGAGCATCAGCTCCCCGCGCTTCTCGAACAGTCGCGCCGCCGTCAAGCCAACGTCACCGGGGCGCTGGCCGAGCAGGTGCTGGAGGCGTTGGACATCCTCCTCGCGGGTTTCGAAGCCGCCGCCGAGCGCGACGGGACACAAGCCATCGACAAGGCCTTCGCTCGTGGGGAGGACCATGTCTATGGAGGGCTCCTCTCAACGCTTCTGCGGCTCGTCTTCCTCCTGTACGCGGAGGACACAGGGCTGCTCCCCGTGGATCAGGAACCGTACAGCGAAGACCTTTCGGCGAAGGCGCTGTACGAACAACTGCTTGAGGATGCCGGTCTGTACCCGGATGCGATGAGCCGGCGGTTCGGTGCGTGGCCGCGGCTGCTGGCGCTCTTCCGCTGCATCTACCTGGGCGCATCACACGGCAAGCTGCACATGCCGCCACGTCGGGGGCATCTCTTCGACCCTGATGCGTTCCCCTTCCTGAGCGGGTCTGCTTCGGATGGGGAGAAGCCACCGTCCATTGATGATGAGACGGTGTATCGGGTGCTGGAGCGCCTCAGCGTCCTGGAGGGGCAGCGGCTCAGCTACAAGTCGCTCGACGTGGAGCAGATCGGCTCCGTCTACGAGACACTGATGGGTTTCCACGTGAAGCGCCTGACTGGCGCGGGCGTGTGTCTCAAGCCATCGAAGGTCTGGGTTTCCACCGATGCGGTGCTGAAGCAGCCCGCGAAACGGCGTGGCGCATGGCTGGAGGAAGAAGCCGGCCTGGATGCGAAGGCGGTGAAGAGTCTGGCGAAAACGTTGGAGCAGGCGGACACCGAGGCGGCGGTCCTGAAGGCGCTGGAGCCGTACCGCGTGAAGGGCATCGAGACGCGGCGACGCTCGCAGCTCGTACTCCAGCCTGGTAACGAGCGGCGACGCACCAGCAGTCACTACACGCCCCGGAGCCTCTCCGCGCCCATCGTCCGCCGCGCGCTTGAACCGCTGCTCAAGACGATGGGACCGCATCCGTCCTCCGAACGACTGCTCAACCTCAAGATCTGCGATCCCGCCATGGGCTCGGGAGCATTCCTGGTGGAGTCCTGCCGCTTCCTGGCCGACCAGGTCGTGGCGGCCTGGACACGCGAAGGGGTGCTGAAGGGCGCACTCAAGGACGACGACGTGGTGATGCGCGCACGTCGGCTCGTGGCCCAGCGCTGTCTGTACGGCGTGGACAAGAACCCATGGGCGGTGAACCTCGCGAAGCTGTCCCTGTGGCTTGTGACGCTGGCGAAGGCGGAGCCCTTCACGTTCCTGGACCACTCGCTCAAGTGCGGCGACTCGCTCGTCGGGCTCGATCTTGAGCAACTCCACGCGTTTCATTGGGAGCCCGGCAAGCAGAAGCAATCCGGGCTCGCGCAGGAGGTCATCCGGAGGTCGCTCGGGGTCGCCCTCGAGAAGCGTCAGGCCATCCTCCAGCTCGCGCTCGACCTGGAAAGGCCCGATGTGAATCGGCCGATGCAACTCGACCTGGATTCCTCCAGCAAGAAGGAGGCGTTGCTGCGCGAAGCCGACCAGGCCATGGCCGGGGTCAAGCGGATTGCCAATGCCTGCGTTGGCGCGTTCTTCGCTCACGCCTCCGACAAGGAGCGGGAGAAGGAGCGGACGCGAAGGTTGGATGCCGTCGGCACCTGGCTCTCCAAGGTGGACGGCGGAGTTCCGTCCGTTGTTCCGGATGCCATCCGGCAGTTCTCCTGTCCCGACTGGGCCTTCCATTGGCCGTTGGAGTTCCCGGAGGTATTCCACGGCAAGCGCCCGGACCCGCTCGATGACGAACAGATCAACAAGGCCGCATGGGTGGACGGCTTCGTCGGCAACCCGCCGTTCGCTGGGAAGAACGGCATCATCGACACGGGAGGAGAGAACTACCTGCCGTGGCTACAAGCAGTGCACCCGGGAGCGCATGGAAACGCCGACCTCTCTGCGCACTTCTTCCGCCGTGCGTTCCATCTGCTGGGTGAGCACGGAACCTTCGGCTTCATCGCCACGAATACCATCGCGCAGGGGGACACGAGGACCACCGGGCTCAAGTTCCTGGTGGACCAGGGCGCGGAACTCTACGACGCCGTGCGGTCCAGAAAGTGGCCCGTTGCTGGAGCCAACGTCGCGGTGTCCGTGGTGCATCTCGCGAAGGGCCATGTCTCCAGCTTCTCACTGGAGCCTCGGCTTGATGGCGTACGCGTGCCTCAGCTGAATTCCCGGCTGAGGGGCAAGCCCGAGCGAGCGGACCCCGTGGCGCTCGCGGCCAATGCTGGCAAGAGCTTTGTTGGAACGTACGTGCTCGGTATGGGGTTCGTGCTCAATCCGCAGCAACGAGCGGACCTCATCGCGAGGAGCCCAAGGAACGCTGAACGCATCTTCCGCTATGTCGGAGGTGAGGAGATCAACTCCGACCCTGATCCCCAGCTTGAGCGATATGTCATCAACTTCGGACAGATGGAATTGAAGGAGGCAGAGCATTGGCCCGACCTTCTCCGCATCGTCCGAGAACTAGTGAAGCCGGAACGAGACAAGCTCAAGAGCAACGCTGACGGAAGGCGCAGAAAAACCTACTGGTGGCAGTACGGCCGAAACACACCAGCTCTTTACGATGCACTTCGGCCCATCAACCGCTGCCTTGCCATTTCGCGTGTATCCAAACACTTGATGCTCTCGTGGCAGGAAACCAGCTTGGTATTCAGCGAACAAGCCATTGTTGTCCCGGTAGAGCAGGACTACTGGCTCGCAGTGCTGCAATCGCGAGTGCATGAAGCATGGGCACGGCTGCTGTCCTCCTCGATGCGCAACGACCTTCGCTACGCCCCGAGCGATTGCTTCGAGACCTTCCCCTTCCCTGAGGCACCCACCCTCGATGGCATCGGGAAGAAGCTCCACTTCGAGCGCCGCTCCTACATGAAGGCTAACAACGTGGGCCTCACCACGACGTACAACCGCCTCAAGGACGAAACAGTCAGAGACCCTGCCATCCAGCGACTGCGCGGACTGCACGAGATGGTGGACCAGGCCGTGCTGGACGCCTACGGATGGAGCGACATCCACGCTCCCCTGTACTGCGGCGCCTCCGCGGCGGACCTCACGGCCTTTGAAGACGAAGTCCTCGACCGTCTCTTCGATCTGAACGAGCGCCGCGCCCGCGAAGAAGCCCATCCTGGGGTTGCACCGATTCGCAGCAGCAAGCCCCGCAAGGAACAGACCGCCTGAAGCGATCGGCACAGGCTCACCACCGGACACCACCATGAATGACACGTCACACGGTGACGCGGGGGCGGTGCGTTCGCACCTCGTGGATGCACTGGAAGCGGACCTCGTCGGCCCCTTCCGAAAGACGCCGGGCATCCCTGTCTCCGATGCTCCGGAGGTGCTCCGCACGCCTCCGTCGCGCTGGTACCTGACCGGCTTCCTCGTCCCCCTGGAGCAGGGAGAGATCGACGACGACCCCGATGAGGAAGACGACGACCTGGGCGCGGGAAACGACGTCGACGACGAGGAGTCCTCCAAGCCCGACCCAACCGTCAAGAAGGTGCGCCGCCTCCCTGCGTCCATGGGCTTGTCCGTCTTCATTCCCTCCGGCACAAAGCAGCTCACCGCGCACGTCTCCTGGGCCGACTACCAGCGCATCGAGGTTGGAGAGCGCAAACACTGGAGCCGTGCCTTCGCCCAACGCACCGTCACCGTGCCCATGGATGACGAAGCCCTGCGAATCGGGGTGGACCTGCCGGACAGTCGGGGTCTGCGCCTCGAAGGCCGTGTGGAGAAGACTCCTGACGGGGACCTCGCCGTCGCCGTCTTCCTCGTCAATGCGCGCACCGCTGCCACGACTTCGGTCGCTCGCGATGAAGCCTACGCCTTCCAGACCCACCTCGCGCTGGAGTGCGCCGAGGGCTTCGTGGGCCGGCAGGACTCGAGCGACGAGCGAAGCGAGGACATCGATGACCGCGTGAACGACCTCCAGTTCCGCCACCGCCGGCAATGGGCGGTGGGCCATGGCATCTCCGTGCGCGTCCGGGCCCCCACGCTGCCTGTGACGCGCGTGGAGACGGACTGGTTGCCGCGCGTCGAAGTCCTCCCGGTGGAGGCCCGCAGGCTCCCCGAGGTCGTCGTGGGGATGGAACAACTCGCGTCCCTCGCGACGCCCGAAGAGGCGGAGGCGGCACTGAGTCCCCTGGTGCAGGCCTACCGCAGCTGGGTGGAGACGCAGGCCACCATCGAGGTGGGCAGCGTGCGCCGACAGGAGACACGGAAGGTCCTCGTGGACCGTGCCCATCGCGCGGCCACCCGCATCGAGGACGGCATCCAGTTGCTGGTGCGGGAGCCCCTCGCCTTCGACGCCTTCCGCTGGATGAACCGCGTGATGGCGCAGGCCGAGCGCAAGGCACGTCCGGACCACGCGCCCGAGTGGCGCCTCTTCCAGCTGGCCTTCATCCTCCTGAACCTCCCGTCCGTGCAGGACGAAGCCCACACCGACCGCGAGCTCGTGGAGCTCATCTTCTTCCCCACGGGCGGCGGCAAGACCCAGGCCTACCTGGGCCTCATCGCCTTCACGCTGTTGCTGCGCCGCCTCCACGGCCAGGAGCGCCCTGACAGGGGCCTGGGGGTCGCGGTGCTGCTGCGGTACACGCTGCGCCTGCTCACGCTCGACCAGTTGGGGCGCGCCGCGACGCTCATCTGCGCGCTGGACGTGCTGCGCAAGCAGGAGCCACGGCGACTGGGCGAGGTCCGCTTCTCCATCGGCCTGTGGGTCGGTCGCTCCGCAACGGCCAACACGCTCGCGCAGGTCGCCACGCAGATCAACGAGTACAAGACCGACAACAGCCCCCGTGCCCAGTCGCCCTTCCCACTCGCGACCTGCCCGTGGTGCGGCACCGACTTCGAACGGGAGTGCTTCATCCTCCGGCCCTCGAAGACCCGGCCCGAGGAGGTGCTGGTCGGCTGCGCGAACATCGAATGCGCCTTCAACCTGGGCCGCAACCCGGAGGGGTTGCCGGTGCTCTTCGTCGACGAGCAGATCTACCGGGAGCTGCCGTGCTTCCTCGTCGCGACCGTGGACAAGTTCGCGCTGCTGCCGTGGCGGGGTGAAACCGGGCTCCTCTTCGGCCGGGCCCTGGGCCGCACTGGCAAACGCTTCGTGGGACCGTGCGATGACGCGGCCTCCGTGAAGGCGGCTCTCGTGAAGCTCCCCGGAGGGCTGCGGCCTCCGGAGCTCATCGTCCAGGACGAGCTGCACCTCATCTCCGGCCCACTGGGTTCCATGGTGGGGCTCTACGAGGGGGCGGTGATGACGCTGGCGCCCAGGGCCAAGCTGGTGGCCTCCACGGCGACGGTGCGCCGCTCCGAGCAGCAGGTGAGTCGCCTCTATGGGCGAGACGTGGCGCTCTTCCCGCCACCTGGCGTAGATGCCTCGGAGACGTTCTTCGCATCGGTGGGAAGCCGGGGCGCGCGCCAGTACCTGGGAGTGGCGGCACCGGGCCGTCCGATGAAGGCCAGCCTCCTGCGCGTCTACGTCAGCGTGCTGGCCGCCGCCTCGCGGGGTGAGCAACTCCACGGGGGCAAGAGCACGGATCCGTACCTGACGCTCGTGGGCTACTTCAACAGCCTGCGCGAGCTGGGCGGTATGCGCCGGCTCGTGGAGGACGAGGTCCGGCGGCTCGTCATGGACCGGGCCCGGCGCAGGCCGGAGGACTTCGGCACCGAGGAGGAACATCCCTGGTACCAGGGCCGGACCATCCGCGGTGAACCCACGGAGCTGACCAGCCGCGAGAAGACCGCGGACATCAAGGCCGCGAAGAACCGACTGGAGCTGGTGCATGGCCAACCGCGCAGCATCGACGTCGTGCTCGCCAGCAACATGATCTCCGTGGGTGTGGACATCGACCGGCTGGGCCTCATGGTCGTCGCCGGCCAACCCAAGACGACCAGCGAGTACATCCAGGCGTCGAGCCGCGTCGGTCGCAACGCGAACAAGCCGGGCCTCGTGGTGACGTGTCTCAACGCCGCCAAGCCGCGCGACCGCAGCCACTACGAGCGCTTCGGGACGTACCACGAGTCGTTCTACCGCTTCGTCGAGGCAACCTCGGTGACACCCTTCTCCGCCCCGGCGCTCGACCGCGGACTGGCGGGGGTGGTGGTGGCGCTCGGCCGCCTGTTGGACACCGCGATGACCGCGCCCCTGGATGTGCAATCCCTCCACGCACACCGCAAGGAACTGGAGGCGAAGCTGGAGATCCTCGCGGAGCGGGCTGGACGGGGGCTGCCCAAGGAAGAGTCGGAGCGCGCCAGCGACATCGTGATGCAGCGTGCGAAGAGCCTCCTGGATTCGTGGCACACCATCATCGAGCAGGCGAAGAAGGACGCCGCCCAGCGCGCGTACTCGCCCTATGACCCGGAGGGGAAGGGCTACAAGCCCCTGCTCCGCACCGTCCTGGAGCCCGACGAGAACCTCACCCGGGACGAGCTCAAGTTCGAGGCGCCCCTGTCCATGCGCGACGTGGAGTCGTCCGTGCACCTGTGGATCCAGCGGAAGCCGCTTGGCGGCTACCGCGCCCCGAAGGTTGCGAAGGAGGAGGCGAAGGATGGCGAACAGTAGGAAGTGGGCGAAGGATCGACCGACGAAGCCGCCTGATGGCCGCATCCGCCAGAGCCAGGTGGTGTCCACCTTTGGCCCGGGCAGCATGCTGGACCTGCTGGACGACGCCGTGCTGGTGGGCGGGTTGGACTTCTGGCGGCTCAAGGGCCGTGGAGACGTCGTCAACGAGCCGCGACTGCTGGAGATCGTCGAACCGCTCTACCTGCGCAACAAGTGGCCCCTCAGCAAGGAGGCGCCCTTCCGCAAGCCGCCCGCTGGCGACGAACGGGAACCTTCGGAGAACTGCGGCATCCAGGTGTATGAGTTCCCGCGCTGGTTCGTCTGCCAGAATCCCCGCTGCCGCGCGCTGGTGCGGGCCAGCAGCCTGGAGCGGGTGAACCAGGAGTACCGCCACCGATGCTCGGGGGTGGAGGCCAGGCCGGAGCGCTGCGTGCCCGTGCGCTTCGTCGCGGCCTGCCGCCGGGGCCACCTGGCCGACATCGACTGGTCCTGGTGGATGCACGAGAAGACGCCGTGCGACGCGCCACAACTGCGATTGGAAGAGGGCGTCACCGGAGATTTCAGCGACATCGAGGTGGCGTGCACGACGTGCAACCGACGACGACGCCTCATCGAGATGACCCAGGAAGAGCGACAGGACCGCTGTGGGGGCGAACGACCCTGGCTGGGCCTGGAGCGGGAACCCTGTGAGGAGCGGCAGCGGCTGCTGGTCCGGACCGCCAGCAACGGCTACTTCGCGCAGACCACCAGCGCCATCACCATCCCCGAACCGGAGTCGCTCCGGCGCAAGGTCCAGGCCGCCTGGAACGTGCTGCAGGCCGCCACCGCGGAGACCCTCCCCGCCTTCCGCACCATCCCCAATGTGCAGGAGGCCCTGGGCAACGCCTCCAACGAAGAGGTCCTCGCGGCCATCACGGCCGAGCGGGGACGCAAACCGGAAGCTGTCCCGGAGATCCGCACCGCCGAATGGCTCCAATTCCTCTCACAGCCCGTGGAGAAGCCCGGCGAGATGCCGAAGGACCGCTCCGAACTCTTCTGGGCCCGGCGCATCGCACGTCCTCCCGCCCTGCCGCCCCCCATCCAGCACGTGGTGCTGGCCCGGCGGCTCCGCGAGGTCCAGGCCCAGGTGGGCTTCACCCGCCTGGAGCCCCTGTCGAAGGACCTCCAGGGACGGTACGACCTGGAGGTGGAGCTGGCGCGCATGTCATTGAACCGGGACTGGGTGCCTGTCACGGAGATGCAGGGCGAGGGCGTGCTGCTGGTGCTCGATGAGGAGCAGGTGCATGCGTGGGAGCAATCGCCGCCCGTCCTCCGTCGTGCGGAGGTGCTCTACAAGGCCTGGGAGCGGTGGAAGAAGCATTCGAAGTCGAAGCTCCCCTTCCCTGGCGTCCGGCTCTACCTGCTGCACTCGTTGGCGCACCTGCTGATGACGGAGGTGGCGTTGGAGTGTGGCTATCCCGCCAGCTCCATCCGCGAGCGGCTGTACTGCGCGCCGCATGACGAAGCCGTGCCCATGGCAGGCATCCTGTTGATGACAGGCACCACGGGCGCGGAGGGCACCCTGGGCGGTCTGGTGGAGGAAGGACGGCGGCTGGGACGGCACCTCGGCCGGGCGTGGGAGGACGCGCGCCTGTGCTCCAACGACCCGGTCTGCGCGCACCATGAGCCCATGGGTCGCGATGACCGCAACCTGGAAGGCGCCGCCTGCCACAGTTGTCTCTTCGTGCCCGAGTGCTCCTGCGAGCGCTTCAACCAGTACCTCGACCGGGCCCTCGTCGTCCCCACGCTGGGACACGAGGACGTGGCCTTCCTGAAGACGCCGTGGACCTGAGTGGCGTCTCGACCTCGGACCTGGAGCGGCTCCACGCGTCGCTCACGGGGCATCGACTCTCGTTTCCGCTGTCGCGGTTGGGCGTGCGTGGGGAGGGGCTCGAAGTGCTCGCGGACCAGGTGCTGGCACTGAATGGGCTGGGTCGGGACGGAGTCCTCGCGCTCCTCGGCGCGGTCATCGCCGAGCGACGCAAGGGCCCGCGACGGCCGGAGCTGGTCTGGACCGGGCCGGAGTCCCGCTGGAGCGGGGCCCGGGACACGGCGGTCGTGCTGGCGAGCCTGTTCCGGGAAGCCTCGACGACCGTCCTGCTGGCGGGGTTCGCGTTCGACCATGCGGCGGACGTCTTGCGGCCGCTGCACGCGGCGCTCCAACGGGGTGTGACCTGCAGGCTCTTCGCCAGCGCCGACGTCGCCAGCGGGTTCCTGCGGGAGCATTGGCCGTTTGGCCCGCCCTTCCCGGAGCTCTACGGGTTCACTCCGGAGAAGGGCGTCTTCGCCAGCCTGCACGCGAAGTGCGTCGTGGTGGACGCACGCCGGGTCTTCATCACATCCGCGAACTTCACCGACCGGGGGCAGACGCGGAACATCGAGGTGGGCGTGCTGCTGGAGGATGCACGGCTGGCCGCGGTGCTTGAAGCCCAGTTCTTCACGGGAGGGTGGTTCACGCGGGTCGTGTGAGTAGAGTCGGCGCCGTGCCTTCCGCTCCGGGTCATGCGTCTCTCTGGGTGGCCTGTGCCCTGCTGACGGCCTGTGCCAGCGGCCCTCAACGCTCCACGCACGGGGACCTGCGGTTTGACACGGAGACCGTCGGGAGCGTCCGCCATGCCGCCCTCGTGGCGGAGAGGGCTGCGGCCTCGCGGGCCGTGGCCTCGACGCTGGTCCGGTCCGTCCCGGCGCTTCTTGCCATGCTGCAGAGCCACGAGGCGGCGGGGGAGTTGGAGCAACGCCTCGTGGAGTGCGCCGTCCGGGCCGAGCGTCGGGGCAATGCCCTCTTCTTCCACGACCGGCCACCAACACGGGCAGAATGCAGCGAGGTGGTGGAGCAGGACGCCTGTGGCAAGCCCGTCACCCGGGCCATGCAACTGGGACGGCGGAAGCACGTGCTCGCGCTGGAGTGCGCCCGCGAGGTGCTGGAGGCGCTGTGGCCCGCGCCCTTCAGCATCGAGCAGCGCTATCGCTACTATCCACATGCCAAGGTCGTGGAGACCATCAGTCGGGAGAAGGAAGCGCGCCTCATCGCCGAGGACTGCACCGGGGAACTCCGGGGGACCATCAAGCCGGACCTCGTCCTCCATGCGGATCGCAACCTGCTGAAGGCGGCACTCATCCTGGACTTCAAGTTCCCCTGCCCTGAGACCAATCAGGCAGAGTGGACGAAGTATGGAAGAAACAGTGTCTACTTCGGCCAGAAGCAAGGCGACCTCTACAGAGAGGCGCTGGACGGGCGCGCCTTGATGATCTCGCCACGTGAGGGCGTGGTGAGTCCATGAGGGAGAACATTCCCATCTTCCGCCTTCGCTCCTCCTACGACGACAGGCTCGTGGCCCGCGACGGCATCGTTGTCTCCTTCTTCATCCACCGTGAACACGAAGAGGTAGCTCCCGCCATCTGGCGCGCCTTGCAGACCTACCTTCATGCAATTCCTCCCAACTCACTGAGCTGGTATCCCACGGACGATGGTGATTGGGACCCACTTGATGACAAGGGGTGGGAGGTCATACGCAAGGAGATGTTCGAACGCCCCTCGGCACTCGCCTGGAGCGTCGGGTTGTTCGAGGATCCCGGCGAGTCTCGTGACTATATGTTCGAGTACTACGGGCGGCGACTCGATGACCCTTTCTACGAAGCCCCCGCCACGACGGTGTCCTTCACGTTCCCCACCGAATATCTCCTGGAGCATGGTCCGGACCACTTCCGCGCCTTGGTCTTCAAGCTCGCGTGGGAGCTGCCCTTCAGCTTCGGCTACGCCAGCCTCGCCGTCGTCAAACACCACGGCATCTGGGGCTCGCCTGATTTCGAGCTCCTCGATGCGTTCCTCACCCGCTACCTGGGCATGGACTTCTACCATGTGAGGGATACCAGTTCGCGCATCGGCGCCCAGGCCCGGAGCGCCTCCTGGCTCACCTTCCTGGGGCAACCCCTGCTCGGCCGGCTCGGCGGTATCGAAAGCCTGCGACGCGCACTTCCCTTCCCGGAGGTCTCCCTCCTGTCCCTGGACAGCCAACGCCTGATGATCACCCTGAGCGAGTGGCCTGATGCCATCGACACCGAGAAGGGCGGTATCCCGCCCCAGTACCGGGCGCTGGCGCTCCAACTGAAACCCTTCGTCTACAAAGAGGACCCCAGGTTCGCCCCGGACTACAACTACCAATGGATCCTGCGGCTCGGCCGGTGAGCACACTGTTCTCCCAGTCCTGGATAAGGATGCGTCATGTCTCTGTCTGGGTGGCCTGTGCCCTGCTGACGGCCTGTGCCAGCGGCCCCCGGCGTTCCACGCGCGGGGACCTGCGGCTCGACACGGAGACCGTCGGGAGCGTCCGTCATGCGGCCCTCGTGGCGGAGAGGGCTGTGGCCTCGCGGGCGGTGGCCTCGACGTTGGTCCAGTCCGTCCCAGCGCTTCTTGCGATGATGCAGACCCACGAGGCGGCGGGAGAGTTGGAGGAGCGCCTCGCGGAGTGTGCCGTCCGGGCCGAGCGTCGGGGCAATGCCCTCTTCTTCCACGACCGGCCACCGACACGGGCTGAGTGCGGCGAGGTGGTGGAGCAGGACGCCTGCGGCAAGCCCGTCACCCGGGCCATGCAACTGGGACGGCGGAAGCATGTGCTCGCGCTGGAGTGCGCGCGCGAGGTGCTGGAGGCGCTGTGGCCCGCGCCCTTCAGCATCGAGCAGCGCTATCGCTACTATCCAAATGCCAAGGTCGTGGAGACGATGAGCCGGGAGAAGGAAGCGCGCCTCATCGCCGAGGACTGCACCGAGGAGCTCTGGGGAACCATCAAGCCGGACCTTGTCCTCCATGCGGATCGCAACCTGCTGAAGGCGGCGCTCATCCTGGACTTCAAGTTCCCCTGCCCTGAGGACAATCCGCCCCGCTGGACCAAGTATGGAGGCAGCAGTCCCTATGCCAACCAGTCTCAACGGGATGTCTACCAGACAGCGTTGGGCGGGCGAGCACTCCTCATCTCACCGGTCAAGGGAGTATTGCCGCCATGAACGAGGCTTTTCCTGTCATCCGGCTACACGGCAAGCGCGGTTGGCTCACGGGGCGTGACGGCGTTGTTCTCTGCTTCTTCATCCACCGTGAACACAAAGAAGTGGCTCCCGCCATATGGCGTGCCGTGCAGACCTACGTCCAGGCCATCCCTCCCCATTCACTGAATTGGTACGTGTCTGATGACGGCGACATGGTCCCGCTCGATGACAAGGGTTGGGAGCACAACCGGCAGGAGATGCTTGGACGTCCCTGGAGAGCCGCCATGACCGCCGAGTTGTTGGAGAGCGACAGCGAGACCGGGGGCTACCAGGTCGAATATTACGGTCGGCGACTCGACAGCCCCTTCCATGAAGACCCCGCCACCGCGGTGTCCTTCACGTTTCCCACCGAGTTCCTGCTGGAGCACGGACCGGACCACCTGCGCGCCCTGGCCTTCAAGCTCGCGTGGGAGCTGCCCTTCAGCTTCGGCTACGCGAGCTTCGCCATCGTCGCGCCCCACGGGTACTGGGGCGCATCGGACTGGACACTCCTTGATGCGCTCCGAGATCGCTATCCAGGTCTGGACCTCTATCATGTGGACGATACCAGCGCGGTCATCGGCCCCCATGCCCGGAGCGCGTCCTGGCTCACCTTCGTGGGCCAGCCCCTGCTGGGACAGCTCGGCGGCAGTGAGGGCCTGCGGCATGCACTCCCCTTCCCAGAGGTCTCCGTGCTCTCCCTGGACAGTCAACGCGTGATGCTGTCCCTGGGTGAATGGCCCGACACCATCGACACCCAGAAGGGCGGCATCCCGCCCCAATACCGCGCGCTGGCACACCGGCTTGAGCCTTTTGTCTACAAGGAGCACAGCGACGAGCCCCTGAGATACCTGCACACCTGGCTCCGGCGGCTCAGCCAGTAAGCCGGCGCGTCAGCGCGCCTGCGGCCAGGGCGACAGCTTCTCCGCTTCGTACTTCCCGAGCAGCGCGTGGGTCTCCTTCGCCGCCTCCTCCACCTCCGCGCGGGTCAGCCCCTTGGGCAGCTGCGGAACCACGGTCGGGAAGGGCCCGTCGAAGACGAGCAGGTTCTCCATCTCCAGCGGGTCGTTCTTCATGTCGTAGAGCTCCCACTCGTCCGCGTGCTCCCCGGACGGGTCCCACGTGCGCGCGAGCTTCCAGCGCGGCGTTCGCACGCAGCGGATGTGATTCGGCTGGCACACCGCGCCGGGCTTCAGTCCGGGCACCTTGCCCGCCCGCGTGCTGCCCTCGCGCAGCGCCTCCACCGCGCGCGCGTACACGGAGAACAGCGCGTCGTCGTGCATCTGGTGCGGATCCCCGGTGCGCGGCAGCGGCTCCGTGATTTCGTCGTCGGTGATGAAGAGCACGCCCTCTCGCGGGGTGCCATTGGGCTCCGTGACGGTCTTCGTCTCTCCGCGCGCGAGCGGGCTCAGGTCCGCGCCGACGAAGGGCGGCACTGGCCGGTGCAACCGCAGGTCCGTGCGGATGGCCGCGAGTTCCTCACGCGGAATGCCCGCCAACCCCAGCAGCGTGGGCGCCACGTCCGCGTGGCTCGTGAGCGCGTCGATGTAGCGCGTCTCCTGCGCCTGGGGGAACTGCACCACCAGCGGCACGTGCAGCGCCTCCTGGTAGGACGTGTGCCACTTCTCCATCAGGTAGCCGTGGGCGGCGCCGTATTCCCCGTGGTCGGAGAGGAACACCACCAGCGTGTTCTTTCGCAGGCCGCTGTCATCGAGCGTCTGGAGCACCCGCGCGATGTGCCCGTCCACCAGGGAGATGAGCCACGCGTAGTACTGCTGGAAGCGCAGCGCCGCCTCGTCCGGATCCGCCGTGAGCTGGAAGGGGATGCCCGAGTTGAGCGTGACCGTCACCGGGTCGATGCCCTCCTTCGCCTGGTGCAGCGTCAGCCCCGTCTTCGCCGCGAGCGCCAGCCCCAGCTTGTACGCGTAGTCGCGCTGACAGCTCGGCTTGTTGGCCAGCGTGTCACGCAGGTTCGTCGGTAGGTTCGCGTTCTCCTGCGGGAACCCCAGCGGGTTCAGCGGCACCGTGAAGGTGCCCGCCACCGGCGTGACGGACGGCTGGCCCTCGGCCGGCACCACCAGCGGCCCCAGCTTGGGGGAGGAAGGATCCAACTGCCGCGGCAGGATGGGATACGTCGCGATGTCATGCGGGTTGGTGAACGACGCGACCGCGAACCACGGCTGCACGCTCCCGTCCGGCGCCTCCGCCCGGGGTGCCGCATACGACTGGTTCGCGAGCGCGCGGTTGTAGGGCTGTCCCAAGGCCATCCTTCGCAGGAAGTCACACGTGAGGTCCGCGAAGCCCACGTCGCGGAAGGCGCCCAGGTTGTTGATGGAGGCCCCGTGCGGCTCCGGATACGACAGCTCCCAGTCGTCAAAGCCATACCGCTGGAGCGTGTGCTCCGGCGGATTGCTCACGTGCCACTTGCCGAAGTAGTGCGTGTGGTAGCCGGCCTTCTGGAACCAGTGGCCCAGCGTCGGAATCCCATCCGCCGCGAGCCACGGGAAGGCCGCCGCGTCACCGCTCTTGAACAGGCCGTCCGTCTGCGTGACGCCCGTGCGCGTGCCGTACTGCCCCGTGTAGATGACCGCGCGGCTGGGCGTGCACGCCGACGCCGCGATGGTGTGGTTGCGGAAGACCGCGGCGTTCTGGCGCAGCGCCTCGAAGCCAGGGAAGAACTTCCGGAAGGGGTTGTCCTCCCCGCCCTCCGTCACGAACCCCAGGATGTCCTTGAGGCCCGGCAGGAAGCCGCCATCCGGGCCATAGGCGAAGCGGGGGAACTGGAGCTGGTCGACCGTGAGCAGCAGGATGTTGGGACGCGTGGGCATGAAGCCTCCTGCGTCCCACCTGAGCATGCGCCGTGCCGGGCCCCTGGAAGCCCACCGCGCCCGCGGACGCACGCCCCTTCACGGCGCGGGCCGCGTCCCTGATGAACGCGGCCGCGTCCCGCAGGGTGCGGCCGTCACCGCCGCTTCAGCTCGGCGTGCGCGACACGTCCGTCGGCGTCGCGGCATGCGACGCGGTGTGGCGGGGCAGCCAGACGTTGAAGGTGGAGCCGTCGCCCGCCTTGCCCGTGGACTCCGCCCAGATGCGGCCGCCGTGCTGCTCCACGATGCCCTGGCTGATGGTCAGCCCCAGCCCCAGGCCTCCGTACTTGCTGCCGTGCGCGCGGCCGAAGCGCTCGAAGATGAGCCGCTGCTTCTCAAGGGGGATGCCCACCCCCTGGTCCTTCACGCACAGGTGCACGCCGGTGTCGCCCTCCGCCACCAGGCGCACCACCACCTGCCCACCCTCGGGCGAGTAGCGGATGGCGTTGGACAACAGGTTCGTCAGCACCTGGTCCAACCGCCCGCGGTCCCACGTGCCCTCCAGGTGGTCCGGCACCTCCACCTTCAGCTCGTGCGTCTGCGACAGCACCGCCATCCGGTCCCGCGTCTCCACCACGAGCTGGGACAAATCAAACCGCTCCAGCTCCAACGACAGACGCCCGGCCTGCAGGCGGCTGATGTCCAGCAGGTCCTCCACCAGCTTCGCCATCCGGTCGATCTGCCGGTTGATGATCTGCAGCGACTTGCCGGGGCCGGCCTCCGTCTGCCCGCCCAGCTTCAGCAGCGCCAGGTGCGCGTGGCCCTTCGCGGCCGCCAGCGGCGTGCGCAGCTCGTGGCTCGCGGCGGCGAGGAACGCGTCCTTCGCCTCGCTCGCCAGCCGCAGCGCCGTCTCCGCCCGCTGACGCTCCGTGATGTCACGCGCCACGGAGATGAAGCGGCCCGGGCCCTCGCCCTCCGCCACGTACTGGAGCACCACCTCCACCGGCACCTCCGTGCCGTCGCGGCGCCGGTGGTTGGTGGAGTACGTCTGTGACGGCAGCGTGCCGGACATCAGCGGCGCCAGCAGCTTGCGGAAGCCCGTCTCGTCGAAGGCGCTCTCCACCTCCAGCACCGACAGGCCCACCAATTCATCCACGCTGGAGTTGAGCTGCTTGGCCGCGCCCGCGTTGGCGTACGCGAGCGTGAGCGTGTCCGGGGAGAACATCAGGACGCAGTCCAGCGTCGCGTCCAGCGTCGTCTTGAAGCGCCCCAGCGCCTCCTCCGCGCGGCGCTTGTCGTCGATGTCCGTGGCGATGGCCAGCCACCCCACCAGCGCCCCGTGCTCGTCGTGCTCCGGCACCGCGCGCGCCAGGTGCCAGCGGTAGACGCCGTCCTTGCGCCGCAGCCGGAACTCGTTCGCGCTGCCCTGCACCTGCATGGACACGGCCTCGCCCCACTCGCCGCGCATCCGCTCGCGGTCCGCCGGGTGCACGTCCTGCAGGAAGGCCGCGAGCGACAGCTCATAGCCCTCCTGGTGGCCGGTGTAGTCGCGCCACGCCCGGTTGGCGTACGTCAGCGCCCCGTCGGCGCGCGCGGCCCACATGGGCTCCGGCAGGGACTCCGTGAGGCGCCGGTAGCGCAGCGCGCTCTGGCGCTCCAGCATCTCTCGGTCGCGCTGACGCAAGAGCGCCGCCTGGCGCTGGAGCTGCTGCTCCTTGAGGAACAGGTCCACGAAGACGCTGACCTTCGAGCGGAGGATCTCCGGGTCGAAGGGCTTGAGCAGGTAGTCCACCGCGCCGTGCGCGTAGCCCTTGAAGACGTGGGCCGCGTCACGGCTGAGCGCGGTGAGGAAGATGATGGGGATGGTGCGCGTGCGCTCGCGCTGCTTGATGAGCGCCGCCGTCTGGAACCCGTCCAGCCCCGGCATCTGCACGTCCATCAGGATGACCGCGAAGTCCCGCTGGAGCAGCTGCTTGAGCGCATCCTCGCCGCTCGTGGCCTTCACCAGCTCCTGGCCCAGGGGCTCGAGGATGGCCTCCAGGGCCAGCAGGTTGGCCGGGTGGTCATCCACCATCAGGATGGCCGCGCGCGGCGCGTGCGCGGCATCCTGGAGACGTTCCGGAGTGGGGTCTGTGGAGTTCATGTGCGCAGCGGGGGAGCGCTTGTGCCTTGAGGCCGAGACACGGCGGACAAGGCTAGGGCCGCCCCCTTCCATACGGAAGTGCAAAGGGGGCCCGACCGTGGATCGTCCTCGTTGAGTATCAAGCACTCACCCACAAGCGCACCAACTCCAGCAGCTTGTCGGTGTCCACCGGCTTGGGCAGGTAGTCGCTCGCGCCGGCCGCCATGCACTTCTCGCGGTCGTCCTTCAGCGCCTTCGCGGTGACGGCGATGATGGGGAGGCTGGCGTACTTGGGGTCCTTGCGGATGGCACGCATGGTCTCGTAGCCGTCCATCTCCGGCATCATCACGTCCATCAACACGACGTCCACGTCGTGGTGCTGGTTGAGCATCTCGATGGCCGCCCGCCCGTTCTCCGCGAAGACGACCTGCATGCTGTGGTTCTCCAGCACGCTGGTGAGCGCGAAGATGTTGCGCATGTCGTCATCCACCAGGAGGACCTTCTTGCCGGACAGCGGCGCGTCCTGGTCGTTGCGCTGCGCCAGGGCCGCGCGCGCGCGGGCCGGCAGGTTCTCATCCAGGCGATGCAGGAACAGCGCCGTGTCGCTCAGGAGCTGGTCCGGGCTCTTCGCGCCGCTCTTCAGGATGACGCTGCCGGTGTAGCGCCGCAGGCGGGACTCGTCCTTGGGCGTCAACTCCCGGCCGGTGTAGACGACGATGGGCAGGTCGCGGAAGCGCTGCTGCGTCTTCACCTCCTCCACCAGCTTGATGCCGTCCATGTCGGGCAGCAGCAGGTCGATGACGAGGCAGTCGTACTCGTTCTGCTCCAGCTTCTCGAGCGCCTCCTGGCCGGTGGCCACCGCGGTGACCTGCACGTCGCCGCCGTCGCTGAGCAGCTGGGTGAGGCTGTTGCGCTGGACGTCGTCGTCCTCGATGACCAGCAGTCGCCGCTCGCGGCGCTCCAGGAACCGCGACAGCTGGCCGAAGACGCGCTCCAGCCCCTCCTTGCTCACGGGCTTGGTGAGGTAGCCGAACGCGCCCTGGGTGTTGCCCAGGTGCTTGTCCATCACGCTGATGATGTGGACGGGGATGTGGCGCGTGCGCGGGTTGCGCTTGAGGCGGTCCAGCACGCTCCAGCCGTCCACCACGGGCAGCTGGATGTCCAGGGTGACGGCGTCCGGCTGGTACTCGTGCGCCATCGCGAGGCCGCTGTCGCCGCGGGTGGCGACCAGCGCCTTGAAGCCCTTCTCCCGCGCCATCTGCACCATGATGCGGGCGAACTTCAGGTCGTCCTCGATGATGAGCAGGGTGCGGTCGCCCTCGCGGATGTGCTCGCGGTCGTCCTCCACGACGACGGGCGCGTGCGTGCCCTCCACCGGCGGGGGCAGCGCGGCGTCCAGCACGTGCCCCTCCTTCTCCGCCACGGTGGGCGGCGGCGCGAGCACGGGCACCGGCGCCACGGCGACGGTCTCCGTCATGGCCCCCAGCGCGCGGGTGGCCGGGTCCACGGACTGCACGGCCTCGTCCTCGGAGCCCTGGTACTCGGGCGGCAGGTACAGGGTGAAGGTGCTGCCCTTGCCGGGTTCGCTCTCCAGCCGGATTTCACCGCCCAGCAGCTTGGCGATTTCACGGCTGATGGACAGGCCCAGGCCGGTGCCGCCGTACTTGCGCGCGGTGGAGCCATCCGCCTGCTGGAACGCCTCGAAGATGATGCGCTGCTTGTCCTTGGCGATGCCGATGCCGCTGTCCTTCACGGCGAAGGCGAGCACGTGGCGCGAACGGCGCAGCGCCTCGTGGTCGAAGCGCATGGACTTCTCCGCCAGGCGCACCGTGAGCTTCACCCCGCCCTCGTCGGTGAACTTGAAGGCGTTGGACAGCAGGTTCTTGAGGACCTGCTGCAACCGCTGCGGGTCCGTGCGCACGTGGCGCGGCGTGCCCGACAGCACCTCCACCTGGAAGCTGAGGCCCTTCTGGTCCGCCACCGGGCGGAAGCTGCGCTCGATGAACTGGTTGAGCTCCGTGAGGACGATGTCCCGCGGCTCCACCTGCATCTTGCCGGCCTCCACCTTGGACAGGTCGAGGATCTCGTTGATGAGGGTGAGCAGGTCTCCGCCGGACGCGTAGATGGTGTTCGCGTACTCGACCTGCTTGTTGGACAGGTTGCCGTCCTTGTTGTCCGACAGCAGCTTCGCGAGGATGAGCAGCGAGTTGAGCGGCGTGCGCAGCTCGTGGCTCATGTTCGCCAGGAACTCGCTCTTGTACTTGGAGATGATGGTGAGCTGCTCCGCCTTCTCCTCCAGGCTGACGCGCGCCAGCTCCACCTCGCGGTTCTTCTCTTCCACGCGGGTGTTCTGGTCCGCCAGCTCCTTCGCCTTGTCCTCCAGCTCGATGTTGGTGCGCTTGAGCTCGTCCTGCTGCTGCGTGAGCTCACGCGACTGGCTCTGGAGCTCCTGCGTCAGGCGCTGCGACTCGGAGAGCAGCGTCTCCGTGCGCATGTTCGCCATGATCATGTTCAGCACGACGCCGATGCTCTCCGTCAGCTGATCCAGGAAGATCTGGTGGATGGCGCTGAACGGGTGGAACGAGGCCAGCTCGATGACCGCCTTGACCTCGCCCTCGAAGAGGACCGGCAGGACGATGATGTTGAGCGGCGCGGCCTCACCCAGGCCGGACGCGATGGTGATGTAGTCCGACGGCACGCGCGTCAGGAGGATGGTCTTCTTCTCCAGCGCGCACTGCCCGACGAGCCCCTCGCCCAGCCGGAAGCGGTTGGCCAGGTGCTTGCGCTCCCGGTACGCGTAGGTGCTGGTCAGCTTGAGCGCGGGCACGCCGCCCTCGCTGTCGGCGAGGAAGAACGCGCCGTGGTGAGCGGACACCAGCGGCGTCAGCTCGCTCATGATGAGGCGGCTGACGGCGTCCAGGGACTTCTGGCCCTGCATCATGCCGCTGAACTTCGCCAGGTTCGTCTTGAGCCAGTCCTGCTCCTGGTTCTTCTGCGTGGTCTCACGCAGGTTGACGATCATCTGGTTGATGTTGTCCTTCAGCGCCGCGACCTCGCCCTCGGCGACGACCGTGATGCTGCGGGTCAGGTCGCCCTTCGTCACGGCGGTGGCCACGTCGGAGATGGCGCGCAGCTGGCTGGTCAGCGTACCGGCCAGCTGGTTCACGTTGTCGGTCAGCTGCCGCCACGTGCCGCGAGCGCCGGGCACGCGGGCCTGGCCGCCCAGCTTTCCTTCGATACCGACCTCGCGGGCCACCGTGGAGACCTGCTCCGCGAAGGTGCCCAGCGTGTCCGTCATGTTGTTGATGGTGTCCGCGAGCGCGGCCACTTCGCCCTTCGCGTCGACGATGAGCTTCTGGGTCAGGTCGCCGTTCGCGACCGCCGTCACCACGCGCACGATGCCGCGCACCTGCGTGGTGAGGTTGGAGGCCATGAAGTTCACGTTGTCCGTGAGGTCCTTCCACGTGCCGGCGACCCCGGGCACGCGGGCCTGTCCCCCCAGCTTCCCTTCCACGCCGACCTCGCGGGCCACGGAGGACACCTGTTCCGCGAAGATGCCCAGTGTGTCGGTCATGTTGTTGATGGTCTCCGCGAGCGCGGCCACTTCGCCCTTCGCGTCCACCACCAGCTTTTGCTTCAGGTCGCCGTTCGCCACCGCGGTCACGACCTTGACGATGCCGCGCACCTGCGTGGTGAGGTTGCGGGCCATGAAGTTCACGTTGTCCGTGAGGTCCTTCCACGTGCCGGACACGCCCTTCACTTCCGCCTGCCCACCCAGCTTGCCTTCGGCGCCCACCTCGCGAGCGACGCGGGTCACTTCGGAGGCGAAGCTGTTGAGCTGATCCACCATCGTGTTGATGGTGTTCTTCAGCTCCAGGATTTCACCCTTCGCGTCGACGGTGATCTTCTTCGACAGGTCACCGTTCGCCACCGCCGTCGTCACCAGCGCGATGTTTCGCACCTGGCTGGTGAGGTTGGAGGCCATGCTGTTCACGTTGTCCGTGAGGTCCTTCCACGTGCCGGCGACGCCGGGCACCGCGGCCTGACCACCCAGCTTGCCGTCCGTACCCACTTCCTTGGCGACGCGGGTCACTTCGGAGGCGAAGGCGCGGAGCTGGTCCACCATCGTGTTGATGGTGCTCTTCAGCTCGAGGATTTCACCCTTCGCCTCGACGGAGATCTTCTGGGACAGGTCGCCGTAGGCCACCGCGGTGGTGACCTTCGCGATGTTTCGCACCTGGTCGGTGAGGTTCGCGGCGAGGACGTTCACGTTGTCCGTGAGGTCCTTCCACACGCCCGCGACCCCGGGCACCGCGGCCTGGCCGCCCAGCTTGCCCTCGGTACCGACCTCCTTGCCGACGCGCGTCACTTCGGAGGCGAACGCGCGGAGCTGGTCCACCATCGTGTTGATGGTGTTCTTCAGCTCCAGCACCTCGCCCTTCACGCTCACCGTGATCTTCTGGGACAGGTCGCCGTTCGCCACCGCCGTCGTCACCTTGGCGATGTTGCGGACCTGGTCCGTGAGGTTGCCGGCGAGGACGTTCACGTTGTCGGTGAGGTCCTTCCACACGCCGGACACGCCCTTCACGTCGGCCTGACCGCCCAGCTTTCCTTCGGTACCGACTTCCTTGGCGACGCGGGTCACTTCGGCGGCGAACGCGCGGAGCTGATCCACCATCGTGTTGATGGTGCTCTTGAGCTCCAGCACCTCGCCCTTCGCATCGACGGTGATCTTCTTCGACAGGTCGCCGTTCGCGACCGCCGTGGTCACCTCGGCGATGTTTCGCACCTGGGCCGTGAGGTTGTTGGCCAGCAGGTTCACGTTGTTGGTGAGGTCCTTCCAGGTGCCGGCGACGCCGGGCACTTCCGCCTGGGCGCCCAGCTTGCCTTCCACGCCCACCGTGCGCGCCACGTCCGTCACCTGCTGCGCGAAGACGGACAGCGTCTGCGTCATCGCGTTGATGGTGTCCGCGAGCGCGGCGATCTCACCCTTCGCCTCCATCACCAGCTTCTGGGACAGGTCACCGTCGGCGACCGCCGTCACGACCTTGACGATGCCTCGCACCTGGGTGGTGAGGTTGAAGGCCATGCTGTTGACGTTGTCCGTCAGGTCCTTCCAGACGCCGGACACGCCCTTCACGTCGGCCTGGCCACCCAGCTTGCCGTCCGTACCCACTTCCTTCGCGACGCGGGTCACTTCGGCGGCGAACGCGCGGAGCTGGTCCACCATCGTGTTGATGGTGCTCTTCAGCTCCAGCACCTCGCCCTTCGCATCGACGGTGATCTTCCGGGACAGGTCGCCCTTCGCGACGGCCGTGGTCACCTCGGCGATGTTACGGACTTGATCGGTGAGGTTGTTCGCCAACAGGTTCACGTTGTTGGTGAGGTCCTTCCACGTGCCGGCCACACCGGGCACCACGGCCTGGGCGCCCAGCTTGCCTTCCACGCCCACCGTGCGCGCCACGTCCGTCACCTGCTGCGCGAAGATGGAGAGCGTCTGCGTCATCGCGTTGATGGTGTCCGCGAGCTCCGCGACCTCGCCCTTGGCCTCCATCTTCAGGCGCTGGGTGAGGTCGCCGTTCGCGACCGCGGTCACGACCTTGGCGATGCCTCGCACCTGCGTGGTGAGGTTGGACGCCATGAAGTTCACGTTGTCCGTGAGGTCCTTCCACGTGCCGGACACGCCCTTCACGTCGGCCTGACCGCCCAGCTTGCCGTGCGTACCGACCTCGCGCGCGACGCGGGTCACTTCGGAGGCGAAGCTGTTGAGCTGATCCACCATGGTGTTGATGGTGTTCTTCAGCTCCAGGATTTCACCGCGCGCATCGACGGTGATCTTCTTGGACAGGTCACCGGTGGCCACCGCCGTCGTCACCAGGGCGATGTTGCGCACCTGGGTGGTCAGGTTGGAGGCCATGCTGTTCACGTTGTCGGTGAGGTCCTTCCACGTGCCGGCGACACCGGGCACCGCGGCCTGACCGCCCAGCTTGCCGTCCGTACCCACTTCCTTGGCGACGCGGGTCACTTCGGAGGCGAATGCGCGGAGCTGGTCCACCATCGTGTTGAGCGTGCTCTTCAGCTCCAGCACCTCGCCCTTCACGTCCACGGTGATCTTCCGCGACAGGTCGCCATTGGCGACGGCGGTGGAGACCTCCGCGATGTTTCGCACCTGGCTGGTGAGGTTGGACGCCATCAGGTTCACGTTGTCCGTGAGGTCCTTCCACGTCCCCGCGGCGCCGGGCACCTGGGCCTGGGCGCCCAGCTTGCCCTCGACGCCCACCGTGCGCGCGACGCTGGTCACCTGCTGCGCGAACACGTTGAGCGTGTCCGTCATGTTGTTGAGCGTGGCGCCCAGCGCGGCGATCTCGCCCTGCGACGGCACCATCAGCTTCTGGGTCAGGTCCCCGTTGGCGACCGACGTCACCACCTTCACGATGCCGCGCACCTGCGTCGTGAGGTTGGACGCCATGAAGTTCACGTTGTCGGTGAGGTCCTTCCACGTGCCGGACACGCCGGACACGGCGGCCTGACCGCCCAGCTTTCCTTCGGTACCGACCTCGCGCGCGACGCGCGTCACTTCGGAGGCGAAGCTGTTGAGCTGATCCACCATCGTGTTGATGGTGCTCTTCAGCTCCAGCACCTCGCCCTTCACGTCCACGGTGATCTTCCGGGACAGGTCGCCGCGGGCGACGGCCGTGGTGACCTCCGCGATGTTTCGCACCTGCGCGGTGAGGTTGCCGGCGAGGACGTTCACGTTGTCGGTGAGGTCCTTCCACACGCCGGACACGCCCTTCACGTCGGCCTGGCCGCCCAGCTTTCCTTCGGTACCGACCTCCTTCGCGACGCGCGTCACTTCGGCGGCGAAGCTGTTGAGCTGATCCACCATCGCGTTCACGGTGGTGCCGATGCGGAGGAACTCGCCCTTCACGGGCTGGCCGTCGATCTCCAGCGCCATCTTCTGGGTGAGGTCGCCTTCGGCCACCGCCACCAGCACGCGGGCGACTTCCGTGGTGGGCTGCACCAGGTCGCCGATGAGCGCGTTGATGGACTGCACGCTGGTGGCCCAGTCGCCGCGCACGTCGCCCAGCGTCACGCGCTCGCCCATGCGGCCCTCGCGGCCGACGACGCGCTCCACGCGGACGATCTCGTGGGTGAGCGTGGAGTTGAGCGTCACCACCGCGTTGAACGCGCGGGCGATCTCATCCATCACCACGTCCTGCGCGCCCGACGGCAGCCGCACTGAGAAGTCACCGCCCTGCACGGCCCGGAGCGCCGCCAGCAGCTGCTGGAGCGGAGGGGGACCGCCGGCACGCAGGCCGTCGTCGGGCGTGATGCGACCGCCGCCGTTGCCATTGCGGCCCCGCGCGGGAGGACGACGGGTGGCCGCGGGCTCGACGGCGGCGCGCGGATCCACCGCGCTGCTCAACCGGTTGCTCGCGACGTTGGGGGTCGCGGGCGTGCGTGGCCCGGACCTGCCAGCCTCCTGTGCGGCGTCTGTCCCCGCCTTGCGGCCGTTGGCGCGCTTGCGGGAAGAGGAGGAGCTGGAAACCTTGGTGTCATCCACGAGTGAAACCCCTGAGCGGGAAGCGCTGCGACTGGAGCTGAAAAAAACAGCCCGCGAGCTCATGAACTTCCAATGAGTTCGCGGACTTGTCGAATCCAAAGCGGGGAGGAGAGGCCATCCTCTGTCAGGCACTGAACGGCGTGTCCGACTTCGGATCAGGGCATCCCCGGAAGCCCCGGAGCGGAGCCTCCAGATAACAGTTTCAGGGTGGCGTGGCTGTACACGGGAAGCCGTCGCACCCCTGCACATACAGTGCTCGGCCCGGGAGCCGCCGTGCAGGCGCGCGCGTCCGTGCGGGCATCTCCTGATGGGTGCCGGTGAGCACGTCGAAGCGGAGCGCGGCCGGTGCGGGTCTTCCCTCCTGGGGAGGCGCTTCGCCACAGGCGAGCAGGACCTGATCCGGGGCGTCCAACCACCAAAGGAACTCGACGGGACATGGAGCTTCCGCGCGGACGAGCGCCAGGGTGCGCGCATCGTAGACGAGCACACCGCCGCCCCACTCCACGGCCGCCAGCTGTCCGGCGGGCCCCACGGAGAGCCGACCTCCAGCGCCGGGCACCTGCGCCTGTCCCAGCACCTTGCCGTCCGGGGCCACGGAGACGAGCTGTCCGGCCGCATCCAGTGCAATCACACCGCCCGCGTGACCGATGAGCCATTCGGGTGGAGTGATGTCGCCGACCGGTTGGAGGCTGCCCTCCCGCTCCCGCAGCAGGTGCCCACCGGTGGCGACCCACAGGTGGCGCTCTCCGTCGAAGGCGAGCGCGGTGGCGCCAGGGAGCTCCAGCCGCGCGTGGGTGCCGTCCTCGCCGCAGACGGCGACGATGCGGGGCCCGAACACCGCCGCGCGCGACGCATCCGGCGCCACGGCCCAGCCCAGCCGCGTGGCTCCGGCGAGCTGTCGTGCAAGACAGTCATTGAGCGCGCCCAGGTACGCGTCACCGACGGGGGAGGCGATGAGGTACGGCAGGCTGGTGGTGGCGACGTAGAGCAGCAGGCCCAGGCCCGCGGCAATGACGAGCGTGAGCGGCCACGCGCGGGCGCTCGCACCGCGCAGGAGCCGTGCGCTCTTGCGACCCGCAGCCAGAGGCCCTTCCCGTCCGCCCACGCACCCTCCCTTCCGGACAGGAGGACAGCACAGAACTGGCGCGAAGAGGCGCCTGCGATGCGCGGGAGCCCTCCTGGGGGCCGGACAGTGCACACGTCGGAGTGCCCTCGCCCCCCTGCCCGGCGGGCCCTGCGGGCTGCCGACCTGGCATGTGCCGGCTTCCATCCCAGGGTTGCCGTGTCCGCTGATGCACACACCTTTATGGCTCAAGGGACGGGGAAAAGGATTCCAGACAATGCGACGCTCCATCACCACTGCAGCCCTGGCTTTCAGCTTCATGCTCTCCACTGCCGCGGTCGCCCAGCAGGTCGGCGACGGTTCGAGCTCCGGGACGACGCCCGGCTCTTCGGGGACCTCCTCGGGGATGACCCAGTCCGGGCAGACCGGCGGCGCGGGCTCCACCGGCACCTTCACGCCGGGCAGCACCAACTCCACGGGCGTGGACACCAACGGGACCGGTATCGGAGGTTCGGGCACCGGCACCGGGAGCACTTCCGGCACGGGCGACACCAGCGGCATCGGGACGGGTTCGGCGACGGGCACGGGCAGCAGCACGGGCATCGGGACGGGTTCGGCGACGGACACGGGCAGCAGCACGGGCACCGGTGGCTACACGTCGCCTTCCACCGGGACGAGCACGGGCACCTACGGGGGTTCGGGCACCGGGACGGTTGGCGGTGGCGGATCCAACAGCACCGGCACCATCGGCGGCAGCGGGACGGGCACCACGGGCTCCACCGCGCCCGGCACCGAAGGCACCAGCGGCGGCTCCGTCATCGACCCGGGCGGCACCGGCACGGGCGGCACCGGCACCAGCGGCGCGACGGGCACCACCGGCGGCGTGGGTGGCAGCGGCACCAGCGGCTCCGGGGGCACCATCGGTGGCGTGGGCGGCACCGGCACGGGCAGCTCCACCGGGACCTCGGGCGGCGTCGGCGGCCAGTAGCCTGCCCTGCACGCACCGCTGAAAGATGGCGCGGCCGCCAGCGGAGGGACCGCTGACGGCCGGCGCCATGTCTGTCTTTACTTCGGCGCGTCCAGGCAGGCCATGGCCCGGCCCACGTACTCCATCAGCTTCGGGTCGCGGCCCTGGCGTTGGGCCAGCTGGGGCTCCTGCTGGGACATCGTCTGGAGGGACTGCTGGATGCCGGGGTTGCCGCCGGTGAAGGCACGGATGAGCTCGCGCCAACGGGTGGCCAGCGCGCGCACCGGCTCGGTGGCGGGGTCGGTGCCCTTCTCCATCTCCTCGCGCATGCGGGCGATGAGGCGGGGCCACTCGGCCTCCACCTCCTTGATGGCGTCCTCGCCCATCGCCTGGCGACGGGCCTCCAGCTCCTTCAACTGCTCCGGGGTGTAGTACTTCTCGAACATGGTCATGGCCTCGAGGGTCTGAAGGAAGTCGTCGGCGGAGACGGGCTCCGCTGCGCGCAGCTGTCGTGCGATGGCATCCAGGCGCTCGCAGAGCTGGCGTTGCTCCGCGAGCTGCTCCCGTGCCCGCTGGAGCCGCAGCTCCACCACGCGCAGGGCGGAGAAGTCCGCCCGGCCCAGCGTCCCGGCGATCTCCTCCAACGAGAACCCGAGCTGCTTGAGCGACAGGATGTGATGCAGGCGGGCGATGTCCGCCGCCGTGTAGAGCCGATGCCCCGACGCCGTGTGCGCCGAGGGCTTGAGCAAGCCAATCTCGTCGTAGTGGTGCAGCGCGCGGACGGAGAGCCCCGTGCGCCGGGCCAGTTCACCGACCTTCAGTTCCGTGTGCTGCATGCCTCACCCCTTTCCAGCCACGTGTTTCCAAAGTGACTGGATGCGCTGGGTACAACCTCACGCCGCGTGAGGAGCAAGCGGGAAAAAGCACGGCGCCTCGCAAGGGGTCGCCAAGAGGTGACGTGACTTGGTAGGGTCCGCCCCGGTCCGGCGATGGCCGCCGGCTCCGCGCACCTCCAGGAGGCTTCCTCAATGAACCTGCCCCTTGTCGCCGACGCGGTCCCTGCCCCTTGCGTTCCGTGGGCGCTCGCCAGCTGAGCCGGTCCGAAACACCCTCCGTCGCAGCGCGAGCCCCGTTCCCGCCAGGCGTCCCGGCTTCCTCCGGCGCGCCCAGGCACCGCTCTGCCCGGAGTTCCTTCCGTGTCTCTTGAAACCCTCGGCTGGGGTCCCGATTTCGACCTCGCATTCTCCCACTCGCAGTCCCCTTCCCTCGTCCCCGGGCGCGTCGTGCGCCAACACCGGGGACTGCTCACCGTCCAGACGGCCGACCGGGCGTTCCTCGCCCGCGCCGCGGGGCGCCTCCTGCACCAGGCCGAGAGCGCCGAGTCACTGCCCACCATTGGCGACTGGGTCCTGCTGCAACCTCCGTCCTCCGGTGACGGAGAGGCCCTGATGCAGGCCGTGCTGACCCGCCGCAGCGTCCTCAAGCGACGCGAAGCGGGCAGCGAACACGACGGGCAGCTCATCGCCGCCAACGTGGACGTGGCGTTCCTCGTGATGGGGTTGGACGGCGACTTCAACCCACGCCGCATCGAACGGGCGCTCACGCTGGCCTGGAACAGCGGCGCCACGCCCGTCGTGCTCCTGAGCAAGGCGGACCTCGCCGCGGACGCGAACGCGCGCGTCGTGGAGGTGCAGGCCCTGGCGCCCGGCGTGGACGTGCTCGCGATCAGCGCGAAGGCGGGCCTGGGCATCGAGGAGGTGCGCTCGCGGCTTCCGGCCGGAAAGACGGGCGTGCTGCTGGGCTCGTCGGGCGTGGGCAAGTCCACGCTCGCCAACCGGCTGCTGGACGCCGCGCGGCTCGTCACCCAGCCCGTCCGTGAGGACGACGACAGGGGCCGGCACACCACCACGCACCGCGAGCTGTTCGTGCTGGACCAGGGCGGGCTCATCATCGACGGGCCCGGCATGCGCGAGCTGGGGCTGTGGGGCGAGGACGAGAAGGTGTCCCTGGCCCAGGCCTTCGCGGACGTCTTCACGCTGGCCGAAGGCTGCCGCTTCAATGACTGCGGACACGGGAACGAGCCGGGGTGCGCGGTGGTGGCGGCGGTCCAGGCGGGCACGCTCCCCGAGGAGCGGCGCGCCAACTTCGAGAAGCTCCTGCGCGAGCAGTCCTTCGCCGCCCGTCAGACGGACGCCGCCGCGCAGCGCGCGCACAAACGCGCCGAGCGTGCCCAGACGAACGCAGGCTGGCAGCGCACGCGCACCAAGCGGCGCGGCGAATAGACAGACATCCTCCGGGCGTGGCGCGGACCTGCGTGTTCCGCGCCGCGTCCCGGGGTGGCGTCAGAGGCCGGGGTTCGTCTCCGGCACGGAGCCGGACGGCGGCAGCGGCGGCGGGGTCGGAGCTCCGGGCGGCGGGGCGCTGTCTTCGTCCGGAGCCCTGGCGTCGTCGGGAACGCGGGCCGGCAATTCCTGGCGCGAGCCCGTGCCCGGCAGCAGCACCCCGCTCTGGTCGCCCGCGGCGCAGGCATAGGTCACCGTGCGCGAACCGATGAGGACGGTGGGGATCAGCGCGCCCACCGCCGCGCAGTTGCCCCGCTCCTCGTCCGTCCTGCCGGAGCCGGAGCACGCCGCCGCGCCAATCAGGGAGCCCGCCACCACCAGGCCCGCCTCGATGAGGAAGTCCGTGGGGAGCACCCGGCTCTGCGCCCAGGCCACACCGTGGGTGCACTCGCTGCCCGGCGACTTCGACACGGGGACCAGCCCCGCCACCGTGAACCACTGCCGGTCCGTGTGGGGCCCGCCCTCTTCGGGCCTCAAGTTCGTGACGATGCTGGTGCGATAGCAGCCCGTCTGCCCCAGCAGCAGCGCCGCCATGGATGCCGCCACCGCGTGTGCCTTCCGCATGCGTGTCCCCGTCCCGGTGAGTGACCGCGTGGATTCCGGTCAGGCCCCGTGCCTAGCCCGAAGCGGCGTGTCGCGGGAAGGGGGGAAGGTCCGTGAACCCGGCTTTGCGTCCCCGCTCACCGCCGCCGACGCGGGCTGACGGGCAGGCCCTCCAGCGCGGTCTCCACCATGCCGCGCAGCGCTGCCTCGTCCATCCCCGCCCGGCCCAGGGCCTCCAGTCCCCGGAACACCGCGAGCAGCATCGCCGCCAGCTTCCGGGGGTCCGCGCCCGCCGCCACGTCTCCGTGATGCCAGGCCTGCTCCAGGCACCGGGCGAAGTGCTCCTCCACGCCCTGGAGCGCCGCCAGCGCCCGGTCCGTCACGTCCGTCGCTCCCTGGCCTGACAGCTCCGCGGTGCCTCGCGCCAGCAGGCAGCCCCGGCGGCTGGGCCCGGCGGACGCGGTGGCCGCTCCCAGCAGGTACCGCCGCAGCCGCTCCAGGGCTCCGGCGTCCGGGCCCTCCAGCGCCTGCCGCACCGACTCCACCGAGTTCACACAGTACATGTCGAAGATGCGCAGGAAGAGCTGATGCTTGTCGCCAAAGGCCCCGTAGAGGCTGCCCTTGCCCAGCCCCGTGACCTTCATCAGGTCATCCATGGAGGTCGCCGCATAACCCTTGTTCCAGAACTGGTCGCGCACCGCGCGCAGCACCTGGGCCTCATCGAATGTCCGTGGCCGAGCCATGACAGGAAATTAAAAGTTATTGACCGCCCGGTCCACCATTCTTAGATATGGACCATCAAGTCCATAATTCTTCACCGAGAAGGAGCAGGACCATGGGCAGGCTCGACGGGAAGGTCGCGGTCGTGACGGGTGGAACCACGGGCATCGGCTTCGCGTCCGCGAAGCGCTTCGCGGCCGAGGGGGCGAAGGTGTTCCTCACCGGTCGCCGGCAGGCGGAGGTGGACCGGGCGGTGAAGGAGATTGGCCACGGCGCGGTGGGCGTCCAGGGAGACGTGTCGGTGATGGCGGACCTGGACCGGCTCTACGCGGTGGTGAAGGAGCAGGCGGGGCACCTGGACGTGGTGTTCGCCAACGCGGGCATCGGCAGTTTCGCGCCGCTGGGCGCCATCACCGAGGAGCACTTCGACCAGACCTTCGACGTCAACGTGAAGGGCATGCTGTTCACGGTGCAGAAGGCGCTGCCGCTGCTGAAGGACGGCGGGGCGGTCATCCTGACGTCCTCCATCGCGGGGTCCGACGGCACGCCCGCCTTCAGCGTCTACGCTGCCACCAAGGCCGCCAACCGCTCGTTCGCGCGCACCTGGGCGTCAGACCTGAAGGCGCGCCACATCCGCGTGAATGCCATCAGCCCGGGCCCCATCGACACGCCGGGACTCACGGGGCTGCTACCCGACGCGGAGCAGGCGGCGCAGCTCAAGCAGCAGCTGACGTCCACCATCCCGCTGGGCCGCATGGGCGAGCCGGACGAGGTGGCCAAGGTGGCGGTGTTCCTCGCCACCGATGACAGCAGCTTCGTCAACGGCGCGGAGCTGTTCGTGGACGGCGGCTCCGCGCAGGTCTAGGTGTCTTCGGGAGTCGACCCGCCCAGCTTGCGCAGCTTCGCGGCGAAGGGGCTCTCGCCGTTCACCGGCAGGGGCCCTCCGGCCTGGCGCTGGCGGCGCTCCAGCGCGAGGGGGCCCTCGGGGGGGCCTTCCAGCGCTTCCTTCTCGAAACGGTCCTGGCCGCCCAGCACGCGCCCCACGGGGCGGGACGAGCCGACACGGCGGTAGGGATCCACGGACATGGCTTTGACCTCCGGGTGACCGCTCCGTTCTACCGCGCTTCGTCCCCCGGCGCATCCCACCCCCGGGGGTCCTCCAGCGCCCCGCCGATGTGCCGGAGCACCCGCGCCGCCAGGTCCACGTCGATGAGGCGCGCGTCCCAGGTGCAGGTGAGCGTCATCCCCTTCCCCGGCACCAGCGCCCCGGCCTCCACCACCGGCACGTCCCGCACCCTTCCTGGCGCCAGCAGCAGGGGCACGCGGGTGTAGGGCACCATCGCCACGAAGCCCTGCTCCAACCCCAGCGAGCCCAGGTTCGTCACCGCCACGGAGCCGAACGGATCCAAGGGCATCCCCACCCGGCGCAGGTTGACGTTCAGCCCGTACCAGACGAACGACAGCAGCCGCAGCGCGGGGCCCATCAGCCAGCCGGGCAGGAGCGACGAGCGGCGCTTGCCCCGTTCAATCTCCACGTCCTCGCGCGCCCGCACGCGCGACACCTTCGCCTCCAGCGCGTCCGCCAGGGCCTCCAGCGACAGCGCGTCCGCGCGGTGCACGGTGGCCGTCGTCAGGTCCACCCGCGACGACCCCTGCGCCGGCTGCACCACCAACACGCAGACGCCCACGTCCTCGCGGTGCCAGGGGCGCTGGCCGCGCAGCACGACGTTGGCTTCAGGGTGGCGGCGCAGCGCGTCCGCGGCGGCCTTCGCCACCAGGTGCGTCACCGTCAGCCTCCGGCCCGTGCGCTCGCGGTGCGCGGCCATGAACGCCAGGGCCGGCTCCATGCGCAGCTCCAGCGACGCATAGGACGACGGGTCGCGCGGCGCCCGCCACGTGCCCAGCGCGAGCTTGCGGAAGGCGCCGGCGGGCGGCGCGGGTTTCAGGTCCAGGTTCACGTAAAGGAGGCTCGCGCCATCGCACGCGGGAGGACGGGGTGCAACCGGGCACCCGCCCCTGTTAGACACGACCCCACCG
>NZ_RAWA01000399.1 GCF_003611675.1 Corallococcus sp. CA053C | reverse complement strand
GGGAGGGGCAGGGTGAGCAGCGCCGCGGTGGCTGCGGCGAGCACGGTGGCCGGACGGAACACGGGACAACTCCTGAGACGAAAGGACACGAGGCGCGGACTCTAGTCAGAGTCCCCCGGCCCGAAAATCATGCAGCGGTGCCGCCGGAAATCGTTTCCGGGGGCAACGATTCGCACGCTTCCGAGCCCCGCGCGTCAGGTCGCGCCGGCCGCCAGGTCCTGCAATTCCTGCCATCTCGCATAGAGTCGGTCCACTTCGGCGCTGGCGGCTTCCAGGGACTGCTGGAGCTCGGCCGCCTTGGCCCCGTTGCTGTAGACGTTCGGGTCGGCGAGCTGGGCCTCCAGGCCCGCCTTGCGCTTCTCCGCGGCCTCGAGGGTGGCCTCCATGCCGTCCAGCTCGCGCTGGTCCTTGTAGGAGAGCTTCACCGTCTTCTTCGGCGCGGCCTTGGCGACGGGCTCCTGGCGGGGAGGTTCGTCCTTCCGGGCCTCGTCCTTCTTCTTCTGCTGGGTGGCCTTGAGGGCGGCGGCCTGGGACTGCTCGCGCAGCCGCTTGTACATCTCGTAGTTGCCCTCGTAGCGGGTGACCTTGCCGTGGCCGTCGAAGCTGAGGATGGCGGTGGCCACCTTGTCGAGGAAGTAGCGGTCGTGCGTCACGAGCAGCGTGCTGCCGGCGAAGTCCAGCAGCAGCCGCTCCAGGATGTTGAGGGTGACGATGTCCAGGTCGTTGGTGGGCTCGTCCAGCACCAGCACGTTGGCGCCCTCCAGGAACAGGCGCGCCAGCAGCAGCCGGTTGCGCTCGCCGCCGGACAGCGCGCCCACCTTCATGCGCTGCATGGGCACCGGGAAGAGCAGGTCCTCCAGGTAGTCGCGCAGGGCCACCCGGCGGTCCGCCAGCTCCACGTGGTCCTCGCCGTTGGAGGCCGCGTCGTACACCGTCTGGTCGGGGTCCAGCTGGGCGCGCTGCTGATCATAGTAGGCGACCTTGGTGTTCTTCCCGATGACGAGCTTCCCGCCGTCCGCGGGGATTTCGCCCAGCATCACGCGCAGGAAGGTCGTCTTGCCCACGCCGTTGGGCCCCAGGAAGCCCACGCGCTCGCCGCGCTGGAGCCGGAAGTCCACGCCGTCCAGCACCTTGCGCTCGCCAAAGGACTTCATCAGCCCTTCCGCCTCGATGACGGTGTGGCCCAGACGGGGGGCCGCCACCACGCGCAGGTCCGCCACCTTGGGACGCTGGAAGCCCTTCTCCGCCAGCAGCTTCTGCGCCCGTTCGATGCGGGCCTTGCTCTTGGTGCGCCGCGCCTCGGGGCCCTTGCGCAGCCAGGCCACCTCCTGGGCAATCCAGCGCCCGCGCTTGTGCTCCGCCATCTCCGCGTTCTCCTGCGCGACCAGCTTCTGCTCCACGTAGGCCGCGTAGTTGCCGGGGTAGGAGATGAGGCCGCCGCCGGGCTGGATTTCGACGATGCGGTCCACCAGGTCGTCCAGGAAGTAGCGGTCGTGCGTCACGAGCAGCAGCGCGCCGGGCAGCTTGTCCAGCTCGTCCTCCAGCCAGTCCACCGTGTCCGCGTCCAGGTGGTTGGTGGGCTCGTCCAGGAGCAGCAGGTCCGGGCGCGTGAGCAGCGCGCGCGCGATGGCCACGCGCTTGCGCAGGCCTCCCGACAGCTGCGCCACCGGCCGGTCCCAGTCCTTCACGCCCAGCCGGTCCAACAGCATCTTCGCGTGGTGCTCCGTGTCCCAGCCGCCCGCCTGTTCGATGCGGTCGCTGAGCACGGACAGCTGCTCCAGCATCTTCTCGGTGGCGTGGGCGGGGTCCGCCTCCAGCTTGCGCGACAGCTCCGCGTGCGCGTCCAGGGCCTCCTTGAGCGGGGCCTGGGACACGGCGAGCTCGCTCTGCACCGTGGCGCCTTCGGGGAACTCCGGCTCCTGGGGCAGGTAGGTGACGCGGGCGCCCCGGCGCAGCTGCAACTCGCCCAGGTCCGGCTTGGAGGCGCCGGCCAGTATCTTCATCAGCGAGGACTTGCCGGAGCCATTGACGCCCACGAGGCCCACGCGCTCACCCTCTTCGATGGTGAAGGTGAGGCCCTCGAAGACGGTGCGGCTGCCGAAGGCGAGCTGGACATTGGCGGCGCGAAGCAGCGTCACGGAAGCAGACTCCTTGAAGGGGGATGCGAAAGCGAAAGGGCGCCCCCCACTCAAGCGGGGAGCGCCCTTCCTACTGCCAGAGCGGCGTCAGGGAAGCCCGGACTACTTGCGGGCGGCCTGGTCCGCGGCCTGCTTCTCCTTGTACGTCGCCATCAGGGCCTCGGCCTCGTTCTTCGGCACCTGCGAGTACCGGGCGAACTCCATCGTGAACTCGCCCTTGCCCTGGGTCGCGGAGCGCAGGTCGGTGGAGTAGCCGAACATCGTGTTGAGCGGCACCTCGGCCACGGCCGTGAGGTAGCCCTCGGCCGTCTCCGTGTTGAGGATGGTGCCACGGCGCTGGTTCAACTGACCGACGACGGAGCCCTGGAACTCCTCCGGCGCGCTGACCTCCACCTTCATGACGGGCTCCAGGATGATGGGCTTCGCGGCGGAGTAGCCCTCGCGGAAGCCCATGATGGCGGCCGTCTTGAACGCGTTTTCAGACGAGTCGACCGCGTGGAAGGCGCCGTCGTTGATGACCACGCGCAGGCCCACCACGGGGAAGCCGATGAGGCTGCCCTTCTTCACGGCCTCGGCGAAGCCCTTGTCGCACGCGGGGATGAACTCGCGCGGGATGGAGCCACCGACGATGTCGTCCACGAACTCGTACTGCTGCACGGCGTCCGAGGGCAGCGGCTCCACGTAGCCGCACACGCGCGCGAACTGACCGGAACCACCGGTCTGCTTCTTGTGCGTGTAGGCGAACTCGCCCTTCTGGCTGATGGTCTCGCGGTACGCCACCTGCGGCTTGCCGGCCTTCACTTCGCAGTCGTACTCGCGCTTCATGCGCTCGATGTAGATTTCCAGGTGGAGCTCACCCATGCCGCGGATGATGGTCTGCCCGGACTCTTCGTCGCGCGACACGCGGAAGGTGGGGTCTTCCTTGTTGAAGCGGTTGAGCGCCTTGGAGAAGTTGGTCGACTTGGCGCGGTCCTTCGGCTCCACGGCCAGCGAGATGACGGCGTCCGGGACGAACATGGACGTCATCGTGTAGTTCACGGTGCCGTCGGTGAACGTGTCGCCCGACGCGCACTCGATGCCGAACAGCGCGACGATGTCGCCCGCGGTGGCCTCGCTGACGTCGTTCATCTGGCTGGAGTGCATGCGCACGATGCGCGGCACCTTGACCTTCTTCTGGTTCACCTGGTTGACGATGAAGTCGCCCTTGGTGACGCGGCCCTGGTAGATGCGCATGTACGTGAGCTGCCCGTACCGGCCGTCCTCCAGCTTGAACGCGAGGCCGACGAAGGGCTTCTCCGGATCCGACTCCAGGATGATCTTGGCCTCGTTGTTCTTCTGGTCGAGGGCCTCGTTGGTCGCTTCCTTGGGGTTCGGCAGGTAGCTGCACACCGCGTCGAGCAAGAGCTGCACGCCCTTGTTCTTGTACGCGGAGCCGCACATCACCGGCGTCATCTTCAGCGCGATGGTGGCGCGACGGACGGCCTCACGCAGCTGCTTCTCCGTGATGGAGTCCGGGTCGGTGAGGAACGCCTCGCCCAGCGTGTCGTCCACGTTGGCGATGCCTTCGATCATCTCCGCGCGGCGCAGCTCGGCCTCGTCCTTCATGTCCGCGGGGATGGCCTCTTCGCGGATGTTCTCGCCGTTCTCGCCGTCGAAGTAGTACGCCTTCATCGACAGCAGGTCGATGAGGCCCTGGAAGCGGTCCTCCGCGCCGATGGGGTACTGGAGGCGCACCGCGTGGTGGCCCAGCTTCTCCTTCAGCTGCAGGGCAACGCGGTCGTAGTTCGCGCCGGCGCGGTCCATCTTGTTGATGAACGCGATGCGCGGAACCTTGTAGCGCTTCATCTGGCGGTCCACCGTGATGGACTGCGACTGCACGCCCGACACCGAGCAGAGGACCAGGATGGCACCGTCGAGAACGCGGAGCGCGCGCTCCACCTCGATGGTGAAGTCCACGTGTCCCGGCGTGTCGATGAGGTTGATGTTGTAGTCGCCCCACATCGCGTACGTGGCGGCGGACTGGATGGTGATGCCCTTCTCACGCTCCAGGTCCATCGAGTCCATGATCGCGCCCACGCCGTCCTTGCCGCGGACCTCGTGGATCTCGTGGATCTTGCCCGTGTAGAACAGGATGCGCTCGGAGAGCGTCGTCTTGCCCGAGTCGATGTGGGCAGAGATACCGATGTTACGAATCTTCTCGATGGTTGCGCTGGTGGCCACGATCCGGTCCTTCTTCTATTGAAAAAATTGCCTGAGGGAACAGAGCAGGCGGGGCCCTTACTTCCCACAGGACTCAGTTACCAGACAAATCCGCATGACGCGGGGCGTACATCCGCCTACGTTCCGCCGTCCTGTGACGACTGAGGCTTCATAACAATGAGTGCGAACGAAAACTTCTCCCTGGCCCGCGCCTGGCTGCGCGCCTTCAACGCCCACGACGTGACGGCGCTGGTGGCGCTGTACGCGGAGGATGCAACGCATACCTCGCCCAAGATTCGCGTCCTGCATCCGGAGACGGGGGGGCGCCTGGTGGGCCGGCCGGCCCTGGAGCGGTGGTGGAAGGACGCCATCGCCCGGCTGCCGGGCCTGCGGTACGAGGAGACGGCCCTCACGGCGGACGGGGACCGGGTGTTCATGGAGTACCTGCGCCATGCCCCCAACGAAGCGCCCCTGCCGGTGGCGGAGGTGCTGGACATCCGGGGCGGCCTCATCGTCGCCTCGCGCGTCTACCACGGATAAGGTGCCCCCCATGGCGAACCCCCTCAACTTCGACCGGGACTTCGGTTACCTGCTGCCCTTCATGGACAAGGTGGCGTCAGCAGCGTCGGAGCTGCCGGACGCCTCCGCTCGCCAGGAGCTGGTGCAGCTCATGGCGGAGGAGAAGCTGCGCTGGGAGCGGATCCGCTCGCTGCTGCAGGGGGCGCCGGGCCGGGGCGCTTCCGCCGCGTCCTCCCGCGAGGCCTCCGTGCGGCTTCCCAACGACGCGCCGCCGCTGGCGCGGGTGTCCGCGGACGGGGTGAACCGGGTGGCCCGCCTCGAGGCGGGCTTCACGGTGGGCAGCCTGAAGAACCCGCGCTGACGACGACGGCGGCGGCGGTGGATCAGGCGCTGCTGACGCGCACCTGGTCCAACGCGTCGTAGGTGGCGGCCTTGTAGGCCTCCGACAGCGTCGGGTAGTTGAAGCAGGTCTCCACGAAGAGCTGCGCGGTGGAGCCGGTGATGAGCGCGGTGAGCCCCACGTGCACCAGCTCCGAGGCCTGCTCGCCCAGCACGTGCACGCCCAGCAGCTTCAGGTCGTCGCGGTGGAAGAGCAGCTTCAAGAGGCCCTGCTGGTCGCCGATGATCTGCCCGCGCGGGTTGGTGTTGAAGGTGGCGCGGCCGACGACGTAGGGGACGCCGCGCGTGCGCAGGGCCTCCTCGGTGTCGCCCGCCATGGACACCTCCGGGATGGTGTAGATGCCGTAGGGCAGGATGGGCGTGAGGGTGCGCTTGCCCGGCCCGAAGGCGTGCTCCACCGCGATGCGGGCCTGCTCCATGGACGTGGAGGCCAGCGCCGGGAAGCCGATGACGTCCCCCACCGCGTAGATGTGCGGCACGGACGTCTGGTAGGCGGGCCCGACCTCAATCTGGCCGCGCTTGCCCTGCTTCACGCCCAGCGCCTCGATGCCCAGGCTGGCGGTGTTGGCGGTGCGGCCGGAGGCCACCAGCACCTGATCCGCCTCCAGCACCTCGCCCGTGGACAGCTTCAGGCGGATGGGCTCGTCGTGGGACTCGGGGACGTGCGCGGTCTCCACCACCTGCCCCAGGCGCAGCCGGACACCCAGCGACTCCATGCAGTCGCGCAGGAGCTGGGCGATCTCCAAGTCCAGGAAGGACAACAGCTCGTCCTTCACCTCCACCAGCGTCACCGGGATGCCGAGCGCGGCGAACATGCACGCGTACTCGCAGCCGATGACGCCGCCGCCCACCACCACCAGCGTGCGGGGCAGGGTGGTGATGTCGAGGATCTCATCCGAGTCGTGCACGCGCGGATCGCCGAAGGGGTACAGCGGCGGCCGGTACGGCGACGAGCCGGTGGCGATGAGGACGTTGGACGCGGCGAGCGTCGCCACCACGGCGCCCGCGTGGGTCACCTGCACGGTGTGCGCGTCCAGGAAGGAGCCGGAGCCCTGGAACACCTTCACGCCATGGCGCTGGAGGTTCTTGTGGATGCGCTCGCGCTCCATCTGCTTCACGCGGCGCTCGCGGAAGAGGAAGTCGGAGACGGTGGCCTCGTGGCGCAGCGTCGCGTCCACGCTGTAGAGGCCGCGCGCCTTGAAGCCGGACAGGTGCAGCGCCGTCTCCCGGAGCGTCTTGGAGGGCAGGGTGCCGGTGTTGGCCGCGGTGCCGCCGAGCACGGGCTCCCGCTCCACCACCGCCACGCGCTTGCCCGCGAGCGAGGCCTGCACCGCGCCCCATTCTCCGGCCGGTCCGGAGCCGATGACCACCAGGTCGAAGTCCGCCATGGGCCGCACCCTATCCCTTCCACGGTGCGGCGCTACACCTGAGGCACGGGTGAGGCACGGGCCGGGTGTCCCTCAGGCGTCCTCGGTCTCCAGAGCCGTGGGGGGCGCGACGACGGCGGGCACCCGGCCGGTGTAGTGCAGCTTCTCGCGGACCTCCGCGTCGGTGAGCAGCCGGAAGCCGCCTTCGGGCAGATCACCCAGGGTGATATCGCCCACGGCCTCCCGGTGGAGCGCGCGGGCGGGCAGGCCCACGGCGCCCAGCATCCGCTTCACCTGGTGGTGGCGGCCTTCGGTGAGCGTCACCTCCACGGTGTGCTCGTCGCGCACGCGCACGACGGCGGGGCGGGCGGGGCCGTCATCCAGCGTCATGCCCTCGCGCAGGGGCGCGACACGCTCCTCGTCCGCGGTGCTGAACACCGTGGCGACGTAGCGCTTGGGCAGCAGCGTCTCCGGCGAGGTGACGTGGGCCACCAGCTTGTCGTCGTTGGTGAAGAGCAGCAGGCCCGTGGTGTCCACGTCCAGCCGGCCCACCGCGTGCCACGTGTACGTGGCGAGCTCCGCGGGGAGTTGGGGCAGGAGGACCTCGAACACGGTGCCCGTGCGGTGCTGGCGCGCGGTGGAGGACAGCACGCCCGCGGGCTTGTGGAAGGCGAGCACGAGGCTGGGCGCGACCTTGCGCACCGGCAGGCCGTCCACCTTCAGCACGGCGTCCGGCGGCACGGGGCTCAGGTGCGTCTTCACGACGTGGCCGTTGATGCTCACCCGGCCCGCCTTGATGGCGGCCTCCGCTTCCTTCTGGGGCATCGCGCCCGCGCGGGCCAGCGCCCGGGACAGCCAGTCCGGCTTCTCCTTGCCCTCCCAGCGGTTGGGACGGGGAGGGGACTTCGGCGGCCGTTCGGGCTTGCGAGGCATGGGCGCGGCACTGTACCCGCGTGGCGCGTTCCCGCGCTGGCTTACTTCCGGAGGGGCTCGTCCGGATCCTCGCCCTCGGCGGAACCAGGCGTCCTGCCGGGCTCGTCGCCGTTGGCCATGCGGTGGGGCTCCTCCTCGAGCCCGCCGTCCTCGGCCGTCATGGGCGTGCGGCCGGGCTCCTCGGGAAGCCCGTCTCGGGACGGCGCCTGCTTGGAGGAGGGGCCAGGCTCGTTGCCCCCCACGACCATCGGCTCATAGGGCATGTGGTTCACGCGGCGCTCCTCCTGGCAGGGGTACTCCTTGCGGCATTTCCCCGAAAGGTAGCGACGCTCCGGCGTCTTGCCGCGCCCGGCCGGGAGTCCCCCTGCCTGCTCAGTCATCGGCCTCGGGCGCACCGTCCCCAGAAGGGAAGTTCTTCCGCACGGTGTGCAGCGCGGCCAGCCACAGCCGGGCCTCGTGGCGCGTGAGGCGCGAGCGGCGCAGGGGCGCGAACAAGTCCCGCACCGCCGTGCGCCCGGGCTGTTCGTCCACGAGGAAGCCGCCCGTGGTCAGCAGCGTCTCCAGCGTGGCCTCCACCCGCGCGAGCTCCGCGTCCGTGGCGGCCAGCGGCAGGGGCCCAGGCGGCGGCGCGCTGCCGGCGAGCACCGCCATCCGCACCTCGTAGGCGTAGAGCAGCACCGCCTGCGCCAGGTTGATGGAGGGCTGCTCCGGCGCGGTGGGCACCGCGGACAGGTCGTGGCAGCGCTCCACCTCCGCGTTGGTGAGCCCGCTCCTCTCATCCCCGAAGACGAGCGCCACCGGCCCCTGCGCGGCCCTCGCCACCAGCTCCTCTCCCACGGCGCGCGGCGACAGGCGGCGCTTGCCCTCCACCTTGCGCGAGCTGGTGCCCACCACCCAGACGCAGTCGGACACCGCCGCTTCCAGCGTGTCCGGCCGCTTCACGCCCTCCAGCAGGTCCTCCGCGTGCACCGCGAGGCGTCGCGCCGGCCCCAGGTCCTCCGCCTCGGGGGTGACCCAGGCCCAGTCGGACAGGCCGCAGTTCTTCAGGGCGCGCGCGGCGGCGCCCAGGTTTTCCGCGTTGCGCGGGCGCATGAGGACGAATCGGACAGGCAGCACCATGGGGTGCGTTCTATCGCCCCGCCTCCCGCGTGGGGGCCCCAGTTGACCGCCGAGCCGATCCACCGCCAGTCTGCGCACCGGAATCCCGCGTCCCGCGCGCGTCCGAGGCCACCTGGGTGTGGCCGGCCGGACACCCTGCGGGCCCGCGGACGCGCATGGGGGAGCGCCGGCACGTGGTCGCCGGGCCGCACTTCCCGTGCGCCTCCGAGACGCGCCACGCACGGCACGCGGAATGAAATCGGTCCCGCCGAAACCCCCTGGAGGAATCATGTCCCCGCAGTCCGCTGTCCCGCCGAAGCCCCCGCGCGCACCCCGTGCCCGCTGGCTGCTGTCGGCGTTCCTGGTGAGCGCGCTGCTCGCCGGCTGCAAGCAGGAACCCGCGGCCCCCACGCC
>NZ_RAWA01000398.1 GCF_003611675.1 Corallococcus sp. CA053C | reverse complement strand
CCGGCGGCCGGTGCGCGGCGGACTCCAGCCGGTCCACCTGCCGCAGCTCGGGGAAGAGCCAGGCCCAGAGGGCGACCACGACGAGCGTGCCCACGGCGCCCATCACCACCGCGTTCACGGCGCCCAGGCCCTCCGCGAGCGAGCCCGCGCGGAACTCGCCCAGCTCGTTGGAGGCGCCGATGCACATCATGTTCACCGCGCCCACGCGGCCGCGCATGTCGTCCGGCGTGGAGACGAGCTCCAGCGTGTGGCGCACCACCACGCTCACCATGTCCGCCGCCCCGCCGATGGCGAGCGCCGCGAGCGACAGGGGCAGGGACGTGCTCATGCCGAACACGAGCGTGGCCGCGCCGAACACCGCCACCGCGCCGAACATCTTCCACCCGGCATGTCCGCCCAGGGGCCGGAACGCGAGCAGCACCGCCACCACCGCGGCGCCGGCGGCCGGGGCGCTGCGCAGGAGGCCCAGGCCCCAGGGGCCGGTGTGCAGCACGTCGCGCGCGTAGATGGGCAAGAGCGCCACCGCGCCGCCCAGCAGCACGGCGAAGAGGTCCAACGTGAGGCTGCCCAGCAAGAGCCGCTTGCCGCGCACGAACTTGAGGCCCGCGACGAGCGTGGCCAGCGACACCGGCTCGCGCGACGCGCTGCCCGTGCGCACGTGGAGCGAGAGGATCCACACCACCGTGAGCGCGCACAGCGACGCGGACGCGATGTAGACGCCCTTGCCGCCCAGCCACCCGTAGAGCAGGCCGCCCACGGCGGGGCCGGCGATGGTGGCCACCTGCCACGTGGTGGAGTTCACCGCCACCGCGCGCGTCAGCTCCTCGGGCGGCACCAGGTACGGCGTGAGCGCGGAGCCCGCGGGCCCGTAGAAGGCGCGCGCGGTGCCGAACAGCACCAGCACCCCGTAGACGAACCGCACGTCCGTGACGTGGCCCAGCGTGAAGGTCAAGAGCAGCAGGCTGCACACCAGCATCACGCCCTGGCAGATGGCCAGGATGCGGCGGCGGTCGTAGCGGTCCGCCACCTGTCCGCCCAGCAGGCTGAAGGCGAGGAAGGGGAGGAACTGCGCCAGGCCCGTGTAGCCCAGCGCGAGCGCGCTCCCCGTCAGCTCGTACACCTGCCAGCCAATGGCGACGGACTCGATCTGCGCCGCGAGCACCGCGCACAGGCGGGCGACTTGATACAGCCGGAAGTCGCGGTGACGGAAGACGGACGTGGCGAGGACAGAAGGGGCCATGCTGGATGCGCGCTGTAACGCAGCCCGTCCCCCGCCGCCAGCCACATGGCGCGGGGGCCGGCGGCCTGCCTTATGAGGTCGCGCGCATCTTGTTGAGCCGGTCGTAGTGGCGGTAGCCCAGCTTGTCGAGCGCGGCGGGCGGCGCGAGGCCGATGTCCACCAGCGTCTTGATGTCGTACGTGCCCGCGAGCACCGGCGGCGCGTAGTTGCCCACCGCCTCCGGCGTGCGGAAGCCGGGCAGCGGGAAGAGCACCGTGCTGGTGTGCACGTGCATGAAGTGCGCGGCGGACTGGCGCTGCCACCCCGGCACGCCCGGCGCGGTGATGACGTGCGGCGTGGCGAGGAACGTGCCGCCGGTGAGGATCTCCAGCTGCTGGCCCACCTGCGCCACGATGCAGCCCGCGGGCGCGGTGCCGCGCACCATCTGGCCCTGCGGCGCGTCCGGCGTCGCGCGCGTGCGCAGGTACAGCCCGCTCTGGTCGTCCGGCTTGGAGTCCGGGCGGCCCTCCGGATTAAGGAACCGGCCGCCGGGCAAGAGCGTCAGCAGGTTGAAGTCGGTGTGCTCCTCGCCCCAGAGGATGCCGGTGTTCACCTGCGACGGGCCCAGGGGCAGGTACTGCAGGGCGCGCGTGACGTGGGGTGCGCGCTCGCACGCGTCGGTGAAGGTGCCTTCGGGGAGGTTCAGCGCCAGGGCCGCGCCGCGCAGCAGCTTGAGGCCGGCGTCGTGCAGCGAGTGACCCAGGGTGAGCAGCCCGTCCTGGAAGTACGGCGGCGCGTGGGGGGGCCAGATGTTCTCCGGGTACAGCTCCGGGAACTCCAGCGCGGACTGTGCGTCGGTGGGCGTGGGCGACGCGAAGTAGCACTCCTTGAAGTCCGGCTGCCCGTTGCCGGCGACGGCGACCTCCGTGTTGGGAGGCGTCCAGCCGCGCTGGTACCAGAGGTCCGCGCGGCCCAGGGGGCGCTTCTCGGACTCGGGGCGCGCGACGAAGGCGGAGAACGCGTCGTAGAAGCGCTCCAGCGCCGGCGCGTCCACGCCGTGGTTCTTCACGAACACGAGGCCGAAGACGCCAAAGGCCTCGCGCAACGCCGCCGCGGCGCGCTCGAGGCGGGCCGGTTCACCCGACGCGAGGTCCGTGAGGTCGACCGTCGGAATGTGGATCGAGGAGGTGTCCGCCATGGTGGGCCCAGGTGTATCGCGCCCGGGCCCGGCTGAGGAGGGGGAGCGTGCCTGCCCGCCTGTGGGTGGCACGTGCTTCCCGGGGAATCCGGGAACAACGCCCGTCAGCGCGCGGTGACCACCACGTCCACGGGGGCGCACTTCACCGGGGCGGCCTTGTAGTCGCCACCGGGCCGGGGCACGTCCTCCTTGCGCGAGGTGACGTCCATCAGCTCGTTGCGGAAGGCGATGCGGTAGGTGCCCGGCTTCTGGAAGTCATAGGCCTGCGTCACCTCCACGCGATTCTCCGCCGTCGCGCCCGGGGCGATGGTGACGTAGCTGGACTCCGACGGGGCGCGGCGCTTCACCATGGGGCCCTGGTAGGAGACCTCCTCGCCGTCGCGGGTGATGTCGAACGCGGGGCCCATCAGCCCCTCCAGCGGCGACTGCCAGGGCAGGATGTAGACGGCCTGCGCGGAGCGGTTGGTGAGCCGGAAGAGGACCTCCACGGGCTCGCCCACGCGGGCCTTGGCGGGGGCGCTCAGGGCGCACTCCAGGTTCGGGGTCGTCACGGCGGCGGGCTCCTCGGTGGGGGGCGGCGTGGACGGTGCGGTGTCCTTCGTCGGCGTTGGGGCCGCGACGACGGGGGCCTGCTGCGCGGGCGGTTCCGCCGGCTTCGGCGTACAGGCGGTGACTGCGCCAGCGGCGGACAGCGCCGCGAGCCATGCGAGGTTGCTTCGTCCCAGCCCCATCACGTGTCGCTCCTTGTGCTCGTGAAAAAAGAAGGGGGACGCGAGGCCTGTGGCCGCGCGTCCCCCGGTCAACGGACCTTGCGTCAGCTTACGGCAGCGACGGGTTGTTCTCCGCGAAGTATTCGTGGCTGTCCGCGTTGGCGCGCGCCTTGGTGGGGTTGGACTTCGCCAGGCTCTTGGCGGCCGTCTGGCCGTAGGCGTTGTCGCCCGTGCCGGCCACGACGGTGAAGTGGCTCATCTCGTGGACCAGCGTGCCGGCCTTGGAGTCCGTGCCCGTGGTGGGGGCGCTCCAGAAGGCGCCGCACACGTAGATCTTGTAGGGCGCGTTCGCGTACACGTACGCGTAGGTGCCGGTGTCGCTGCAGCTGCAGTCCACCACGACGGCCGCGGACGCGAACGCGTTCTTGATGCTGTTGAAGTGGGTCTTGATGGTGCCCCAGTTCGTCGTCGAGTACGTGCCGAACCAGGTGACGTAGCGCGTGGTCGCGGACGGCGTGCCGTTCAGGTAGTTGTACGCCGAGTTGGAGTAGTTCTGCGCGCCGGTGAACGCGGACGCGATGGAGGACTGCTCGGACGACGTGCAGGCGCCGGAGTAGGCCAGGCTCTGGCCCGTCACCTGGCCCATCGCCTCCAGCTCCGTGCGGCTGTTGCGGCGGCCCTCGATGAAGAGGCTGACCTCGTTGGAGGACAGCGCCGTCACGCCCGAGCGCGACTCCAGCTCGTAGCGGATGGAGTACGTGCCCGTCACGGACAGGTCATACACGTCCGAGACGACGACCGGCCCGGAGATGCTCTCGCCGGGGGCGATGGTGACGACGTCCTCGGCGCGGCCCAGCACGCGCTTGTAGTGCGCGCCGGTGTAGTCCACGGCCTGGCCGTCGCGCAGGACGGAGAGGCGGCCCTCCGTCAGGCCCGTGCCGGGCACTTCCCACTTGTTGAGGCTCACCGGCGCGGAGGAGGTGTTCGTCAGCGTCACCTGCACCGTCACCGTCTCGCTGGCCGCCATCGACGCCTTGGGCACCGACACGGTCGCCGTCAGCGCGCCCTGGGCCTGATCGGTGGCCTCCGTCGGGGCGGTATCACCATCGGCCGGAGCGCCGCAGGCACCCAGCAGGGAAACGCCAACCACCGTGCCCACCAGCCACTTGAAACCACGAAGGCTCTTGCTCACGAGGACTTCCTTTCGGAAAAACGATGCAGCGAACACCTGGGGGAATGCCCGGGTCGTCATGCTTATAGGGGAAACCGGGCCCGGTGATGATGCCACGAAATGCAGTGAAATATATACGTCCCGGCTATTCCGTTCTGTGCCGCGGTGCGACCTCCGGTGGCCCGGGGCGTTAGGCTGCGTGCGGCACGAGCGTGGCTCACAGGGAAGGGGTAGCGGACGATGCGCGCGGTGGTGTTCGAGCACGAGGAGCACGAGGGGCCGGGGCTCTTGGGACCCGCGCTGGAGGCGGTGGGGTTCACCCTGGTGCGGCGGTTCCGGACGGTGAAGCGGGAGGACGTGGACGCGCCGCTGGTGGTGGTGATGGGCGGACCCATGGGTGTGTATGAGGCGGACGCCCACCCGTTCCTGAACGACGAGCTGGCTTTGCTGGGCGAGCGGCTGGCGAATGACCGCCCGTGCGTGGGCGTGTGTCTGGGTGCGCAGCTCCTGGCGGCGGCGGCGGGGGCGCAGGTGTCGCCGGGCAAGAATGGCTTCGAGGTGGGTGTGGGGCCGGTGCGGTGGACGCAGGACGCGCTGAAGGATCCGGTGGTGGCGGGCGCGAAGCCGCGCACGGCGGTGGCGCACTGGCACGGGGACACGTACACGCCGGTGCCGGGGGCGACGTTGCTGGCGTCCACGGACCGCTACACGCAGCAGGCCTTCCGGCTGGGGACGTCCTACGGGTTCCAGTTCCACCTGGAGCTGACGGCGAAGGAGCTGGGGCGCTGGCTGGAGCTGTGCGCGGAGGACCTGATCACCCGGGGCAAGGACGTGGAGGCGCTGAAGGCGCAGCTGCCCAAGCTGAAGGCCGCCGAGGCGGAGAACACGGAGCTGCTCCAGCGGCTCGCGCACCACCTGGCCCGGGGCCTGCGCTGAGGCCCTGCTGATCGCGAGCGACGCCATGAAGCTGACGCACCTGCACGTCCACCACTACCGCGACCTCGCGCCGGACACGCGCCTGGCGTTCGGCCCCTCGCTCAACGTGGTGGTGGGGGCGACGGGCAGCGGCCGCACGACGCTGCTGGAGCTGGTGTCCACGGTGCTGTGCTCGGACTTCTCCGGGCTGTTGCGCGAGCCGTTCTCGCTGGACTACGGGCTGCGCTTCGACGACCTCACGGTGGACGTGGCCGTGCGCAACGAGCCGCCCGCCGCGCTTCCGGCCTCAACGGGCCCGGAAGTCCCTGGGCCGGGCGCGGCGCTGGCGCTGCCCCCCGCGGCGCTCTCGCATGGGTGGGTGCCCTCCATCGTGGCGACGGTGCGCTGGGACGCGGCGGAGGACGTGCGGCTGGTGATGCGCGCGAGCGCCACGGGCTTCGCGTGCGAGGTGGACGGCGCGGCCGGCTTCTCCAAGCGCATGCACTGGTCGGTGTTGGACCGCTCCGTGTGGACGCTGCTCTTCATGGCCGCGCAGTACCTGGAGCGCGGGGTGAAGGACCGGCTGAAGGAGCTGTTGCGCCGCACGTTCCTGCTGGCGCCGCCGCGCTTCGACGAGGCGCTGGGGATGTACGAGCGCATTGGCACCATCCGCTACGCGATGGAGCGCCGGGGAGAAGACCTGTTCCCGCTGGGGCTCATGGCCCTGCCCGCGTGGATGCCCGGGTGGCTGCGCGAGCAGGTGGAAGCGGAGCCGCTGCCTCCGACGTTGATGTTCCGCCACGAAACGCTGCCGCAGGGCTTCCTCGCGCGCTTCGTGACGCTGGCGGGGTTCGCGTCCGGCACGCTCACGGTGGACGTGACGGAGACGACGCCCCTGTCGCAGGGAGGGCGGCTGGGCTTCAGCGGCTTCCGCTTCGCGTTCACGCGCGAGGACGGGACGCCGGTGTCACAGGAGCAGCTGGGCCACGGCCAGAAGCGGCTTTTGTCCTTCCTGTACTACCTGGATGTCCACGAGGCCTTCGTCGTCGCGGACGAGCTGCCGGACGGGCTGCACCCGGACCTGGTGCGGGCGTGCGTGGAGGCCGTGGGCGACCGGCAGGGCTTCGTCACCAGCCAGAGTCCGGTGCTGTTCGAGCACTTGAGCTTCCGCGACGCGGAGCAGCTCCGGGCCTCGTTGATCCGCTGCGAGGGTGGCGCGGGGCGCGCGGGCTGGCGCTGGACGCAGCCGACGCCGGAGGAGGCCGCGCGGTGGTTCGAAGCCTGGCGCGTGAGCTCCATGCCGCTGGGCGCGGTGCTGCGCGCCCAGGGCTTCGGGTGAGCTCTCAGCGCCCGGAGAGCAGCTCCGTGCTGAAGGAGAAGCCAGCCAGCAGGTAGGGCATGGCGCTGGTGCGGTTCTCGTGCGTGAGGTACCAGCCGGCGATGAGCAGCGCGGTGGGCTTGGTCATGACGCCGCCCGGGCGGGTGTTGAAGGCATACGCGATGATGGGGCCCACGCGCATGTGCTTGTTGGACGGCAGGCTGCGGCCGGGCAGCGGATCCACGGCGGCGGTGTCTTCATCGTATTGCGGCCACACCGCGGAGAACCGGGCGCCCAGCGTCCACTGGCCGGCCATCCAGATGAGGTCCGTGTCGTTGGCGAGCACCCAGCCCTTGCCCGGCACCAGCGTGTCCAGCGTCGGATCATAGAACGTCCCGTGCGGGCTTCCGTCGTGCAGCGACACGTTCCAGTACTCGATGGCCAGCTTCGTGCGCAGCGCCACCGACTTCACCTTCGCCTGGAGCGTGGGCTCCAGGAAGAAGTGGTGCCCGGAGGTGCCGTAGGCGGAGTCGTTCGTCAGGTCGCGCAGGTCGTCGTCATAGGGCTGGAACGAGTCCGGATACGACTGGAGGCTGCCGAAGGTGCCGAAGTACTGGACGTACTCGTAGCCGCCGCGGAGGTTGAACATCGCCACGGGCTGGAGCTCCAGCACGGGCCCCAGCTTGAAGAACGCCGGGCTCAGCTTGAGGCTCGCGGCGGCGCTGGCGAAGGTGTCGCGCAGCAACAGCGCCGGGCTGTCGAACAGCCGCTTCTGGTAGATGAGCTTGTTCTGCGACTCGAGCCCCAGCGGGTTGTAGCGGACCACGTTGAGGGTGGTGAAGAAGAGCCGGCGCTCCGGCATCGGCGGCAGCGCGAGGGGCTGCACGTCCTCCGTCACGGGGGGCGGCAGGTTCGTCGTCGCGGGGGGCGGCAGGTTCGCCGTCGCGGGAGGCTCGGCGGCGGGCTCCGGCTGCTGCGCGGGCGCGGGCGCGGACACCCCCAGCAAGGCCAACAGCGCGGCGCGGGAGAGCCACTTCGACAGGGAGGGCGTCCGGACAGACGCCGGGCGGTGCGGGGGCACGTTCGCGGGCATGCTTCCTCTCGACTGGGATCCGCGACGAAGACCCCCGGGGAAGGGCTGCCCGTCACGGCGGATGGGAGCGTCGTCCAGGTGGCGTGCGGGCTTCAAGACGCAGCAGGACGAAGCCCGCGTGACACCGGGCGTCAGGCCTCAGAACGTGAGCTGGAGCCGGGTCAGCAAGGCGTTCTCGGCGGGGCGGTCGCCGTCGGGGGCGCCGCCCTCGTAGTTCGTGCGGTGGAAGTTCACGGAGAAGCGCACGCGCTTGTTGAAGTACTCCGTCACGGCGATGCCGAAGCCCTTCGCCGCGCGCACCGAACGCGCGGGGTCCGCGAAGAGGGGGAAGGCGTCGTCGTCCAGCTGGAGCGAGTGGTAGCGCGCCGCGACTTCCAACGCGCCCCCCGTGCCGGTGCCCAGGTTGAAGGGCGCCGTCGGCTTGACGCCTTCGAAGGACGCCTTGCCGCCGAACAGCACCCAGGAGATCAGGGCCTGCCACGCCCGGTGCTGCAGCCGGGCACGCACGTCCCCCACCTGCAGGTCCTGCGACGAGCTGACGTACTCCGCGAGCACGCCCAGCGGTCCCCCGTAGAAGTATCCCTGGGGCGAGTACCGCACGTGCTCCCCGTACGCGAGCACCGGCGCCGCGCCGCCGGTGCCGGCCAGGTAGTTGAAGATGGCCTGCTGCCCCGTGCTGCGTTGGGTCGCGACGCCGGGGCTGGTGGCCGTGCCGAACTGCTGGCCCCACGTCACCGCCATGCCCAGCCCCAGGCCCTGGAGGAGGGGCGCGCCGCCGCCCTTGAACGGGTGCGCGAAGAGGCGCGCGACCAGGTCGAAGCTGTCGTCCGTGTTGAGGTCCGTGCTGGTTCCGTCCGGATCTCCGTTGAGCGCGGCCAGCGAGTACAGCAACCGGCCCGCGAGGACGGCTCCGTGCAGCTCCAGCCCCTCGTCGCGGTTGGGGACCAGGTCCACCGTGAGACCGCGCTCGATGAAGGGGACATCCGCGTCGGACTGGAGCAGCTCCAGCCCGAAGGGCGTCTTGAACTTGCCGACGCGCAGGCGCAGTTGCTCGCGCGGATGGAGGTCCACCCACGCGTCCTGCAGGAGCGGCTGCCCGTTGCCGAAGTCCGGCACGAGGCGGAAGTCGACGGAGCCGAAGAGCGTCCCCTCCAGGAAGGGCCGCACGCGCCGCATGACGAAGGTGTTGGTGCCCGTGCGCTCCGGGTCGTCGAAGAAGAAGCGCCCATCCGTCTGGATGAGCCCGCGCAGCTTCAGCACGAAGGCCTTGTCCTCCGAGGCCAGCGAGAAGCCCTCATCCGACACCTGGACGACGACGGACGGCTTCGCGGCCGGGGGGCCCTCGGCGGCCTGCTCCTGGGCCCGCGCGGGGGCCGCGGCGAGCAGCAGGCCCGTGGCGACGAGGACGGCTGGACCGGGGGCAGCGGGCACGCGGGACCTCGGGGGC
>NZ_RAWA01000397.1 GCF_003611675.1 Corallococcus sp. CA053C | reverse complement strand
GTGGGTGGTGGGGCTTCCGGCAACGGGAGCGCTTCATGGTTTCGCAAACAAGGTTCTGGGTTCAGGAGAAGACGATGCGTCGCAGTGAAGAGGTGGATCTGTCGAAGCGGGCCCTGCGTGGGCGTGACCTGGTGGTGTTCTCCAACGACTGGGATGGGGACCCGCTGTCGAAGGTGCACATCATGCGGATCCTGTCGCGGGACAACCGCGTGCTCTGGGTGAACAGCATTGGCAACCGGGCGCCCAAGGCGAACGCGCACGACGCGCAGCGGATCATCAAGAAGCTGAAGACGTTCAGCGAGGGCATCCGCGAGGTGGAGCCCAACCTGCACGTGCTCGCGCCGCTGGCCATTCCGTTCTACGGCTCGGAGCTGGCGCGCCAGGCGAACCGCCACCTGCTGCGGCTCCAGGTGCTGCGGGCGATGAAGCAGCTCAAGTTCGAGCGGCCCATCTCCTGGAGCTTCCTGCCCGCGTCCGCGCCGGTGTCCGGCACGCTGGGCGAGGACTTCGTCGTCTACCACTGCGTGGACGAGTTCTCCGCGTTCAGCGACACGAACGGCAAGCACATCGCGCAGCTGGAGGAGCGCCTGCTGCGCCGCGCGGACATGTGCATCACGTCCGCGGAGCGCCTGTACGAGAACAAGAAGAAGCAGAACAAGCGCACGGTGCTGGTGCGCCACGGCACGGACTTCACGCACTTCGTGAAGGCGTGCGACGCGCAGACGAAGGTCCCGGAGGACATCGCGAAGCTGCCCAAGCCCATCATCGGCTTCTTCGGCCTGGTGGCGGACTGGATCGACCAGGATGCGATTGTCGCGGTCGCGAAGGCGCACCCGGAGGGCTCGGTGGTCATCGTGGGCAAGACGACGCCGGACTGCGACGACTCCAAGCTGCGCGCGCAGCCCAACATCCACATGCTGGGCCGCAAGCCGTACGCGGACCTGCCGGGCTACAACAAGGCGTTCGACGTGGCGCTCAACCCGTTCGTCATCAACGAGCTGACGCTCAACTCCAACCCGCTGAAGGTGCGTGAGTACCTGGCGTCCGGCCTGCCGGTGGTGTCGTCCGACCTGCCGGAGGTGCGCAAGGTGGGGCTGTGCCGCATCGCCACCACGCCCGAGGACTACGTGAAGCAGGTGAACGCGGCGCTGGCGGACCACCCCGGTCCCAACCGTGAGCGCGCGGAGAAGATCTTCCACGAGAGCTGGGAGGCGCGCGTCACGGAGATCCGTCAGCACGTGGGCGAGGCGATGCTCGCCGCGGGCAAGAAGCTGTAGGTCCGGTCTGGTACCGGGCGACAAGAGGGCGCGGGTCCGGGGCGTGAAGGCTCCGGGCACCGCGCCTTCGTCATTCCGGGGCTTCGCCCGCGCGGCCCGTCACCCGGCGCTCCAGGTGGGCGTAGCGGCGGGCGAGGCGGGTGTAGTCCGCGGGGCGGACAGGCGCGCGGTCGCGGGTGCGCACCAGATCCTCCTTCGCGTCCAGGTAGTCGCGAGCGGGCACGCCGCAGGTCTCCTCCAGGAGCCGCGCGGCGTCCGCGTCCGGCAGGGAGGGCGCGATGCCCAGCCGCTCCTGCATCAGGCGGCGCAGGGCGCTGTCCAGCTCCGGCAGCAGCTCCGCCTCCACCTTCGCGCGGCGCATGAGCCAGCCCAGTGAACGCACGTACTCGCGCGATGAGCGATGCCGCTCCACGCGAAGGGGGCGGGGCGCACCGAAGCGCGTGCCGCGCGAGACGACGTACACGAGGCCCACCGCGAGCCCCTGCGCGATGAACACCCAGAGGCCCTGGGATAGGGGAGGGCGGGTGATGGCGGCGTGGTGGAACTCGTCGAAGCGAAGCGGGCCCCGGGCGGCGAGCGCGTCCCAGAAGCGCAGGTTGTCGAGCAGCTCCAGACGGCGGTTCTCCGCGAGGTCCGGGCCCGCGACCACGTAGACCTCACCCTTGCCCAGGCCCCAGCGCCACACCACGCCCGTGCCGGAGAGTCCCGCGAGGGGCACGGCGGTCTCGTGCTCCATTCGCAGGCTGCGGTCGCGCGACACGCGCAGCGATGACAGTCCGCGCAGCAGGCCCGAGGGCAGCCACACGTCCACGGTGACGCCGGCGGGGTCTACCCACTCGGAGGTGAGACCCTCGTGATTCGTGCCGAGCAGCGCGCCCGGCACCAGCCCGAGCCATTCCTCCAGCCCCGGCTGGTGCTTTCCGAGCGTGTGCGGTGACAGGTACACGAGCGTGCCGCCACCCTGGACGAAGCGCTCCAGTGAAGCGACCTCTTCCTTCGTCACTGGCTGGGCCTGGGGTGCGGCGATGATCAGTGTGCGGATGCCGGTGGGAAGCGACTCCAGGGACGTCTCCTGTGTACTGACGTCCCGGCCGCCCTCGCGCAGGTACACGAAGAGGCCCTTGAGCCCCAGGGGGCCAGGGTTCGTGACGGAAGGCACGGGGGAGTCCGGCGCGGCTTCACGCGAGGCGAGCCCCACGGCGAGCGCCACCGCGATCAGCAGGCCCAACACCACCGCGACGCGAGCGTTCCTCACGGACGGGCCTCCACGCGCATGTCGCGTGGTTGCCCCGTGGCGGCGGCAACGAGCGCGGATGGCGAACCCAGAGCAACCGCGATGCGCATGCTCTTCACGGTCGGGCCTCCGCGAGCGTTGAGCGGTCGCCACCAGGAAGCGGCAGCGTGTGTGGACTGCGAGCCCAGCGCAGCCGCGAAGCGCATCCTCGTCACGGCCGGGCCTCCGCCAGCGAACCGTGCAGCCGCTCCACGGACTCCACGAAGCGCGCGGCCTCATCGTGGGGCACGGGCTCCAGCGAATAGAAGGCCTGGTCGTACCAGCCCACCAGGCGCTCCACTTCCCCCGTCACCCGCGCAGGTGCTCCTCGCGTGGGCAGCTCCGCGGCCAGCTCGCGGTTCGTCTTCACGCGGTCCGGCCTCGCGAGCTTGCGCTGTTCCAGCGTGGACAGCAGGCCCAGCAGGCCCTCCCGGATGGCTTCGCGCGCGTCTTCCGTCTCCAGCGCGGTGCGGGCCCGGCCCAGGTGCTCACCGGGCGTGTCCAGCTCCAGGGGCTCCGCAGCGCCTTCCAACCCCTGCGCGGCGACAACCTTCCGGTTCCTGCGCCAGCGCACGCGCAGCACTCCAAACAGCACCACCGCCAGCGCCACGCCCAGCATCACGGCTCGCGTGGCGACCGCGAAGCCCTGCGCGCCCTTGGATTCGAAGAGGCCTTCCAGCCAGTTCTCCAACTCGCGCAGCAGGCGCGTGATCACATCGCTGTTGCGCTGTCGGGCCCTCGCGAACTCCGGCCGGTCGAGGATGGCGCGCAGCCGCTCCGGCTCACTCGTGACCTCAGGCCCACCGGCCTGCGCTCGCTCCGCGTCCAGTGCGCACACCGCTTCCAGGTACACCGTGAGCTGGTGGGCCCGCTCCGGGGCCGTCTGACCGGAGGTCCCCGGTGGAAGCGGCACGCCCTCCAGTCGCTCCACCAGCCGGTTCACCTCCGCGTTGAGTTCCTGCGGCCGGACGCGCGCCGTCTCCTCGAGCCGATGCGCGAGGTCCTCCCGGTCGGCGCAGGGCAGGGCGGACAGCAGGAAGAGGAGGGGCAGGGCGGGCACGGAGCCTGGGCGTCAGACGGATTGTGTCGTCGGTTCCGCGGTCGCGAGCCGGCGCTCCAGGTCCAGGCCTTCCCGGCGCACGCGCATGTCCACGTAGAAGAACGCCGACACCACGAAGCTCAGCGGCGTGAAGAAGGACTGCCCCACCACCTGCAACAACTCCGCGGGCACCAGCAGCGCCTGCGGAATGGCCGCCTGCGCCGCCGGATCCAACAGGTTGCCGCCATAGGTCAGCCGCACGATCCACGCCGGCAGCCCCGACACCAGGCTCACCGCGACGAGGATTCCGCCCACCACCGTGGACAGCACCATGGCCCGCACCGTCCCCCGCCCCATGAAGCCCGGCTCGACGCGGCCCGACAGCAGCGCTCCGGAGCGCTTGAAGGCCGTCCACGCGCCCACGTCCTCCATCGCCAGCACCGGCGGCAACAGCATGAAGCGCAGGAAGTACCAGAGCACCGCCGCCAGCGCCCCCAACATCAACAGGATGGCGCCGATGATGATCAGCGCCACGCTCAGCGCCGTGTTGCCGCCGGAGCCCTTGCCCGTGACGGCCGCCACCACGCCCAGCCCCATGACGATGGAGCCCGGCAGGCACAGCAGGAGGGTCACGCCCAGGGACCACGCCATGGACAGCAGATACGTCACCGTCAGCGTGCCCAGGCGGGACACCGCGCGGCGCAGCCCCTCCGAGGGACGCACCGGCTCGCCCAGGTGCGCGGGCACCACGAACCGCGCCGCCGCCGTGGTGGCCACCCAGAAGTTCCAGACGAGGAACAGCCACAGCACGCCCATCAACCCCAACGTGATGCCCGACTGGGTCAGCGTCTCCGACGGATCCGCTCCCGCGCGCGGCCCCTGCAGCCCCGGCATCACGCCCACCCATCGCGTCATCGCGAAGGTGACGGCCTTGACCGCGATGTAGTTGATCAGGTCGAACCCTAGGCACAGCACGAACAGGGGCTTCAGGTGCGCGCGCCAGAACGTCGCGGCGCGGTCGATGAGCTCCCCGATGGCCAGCGGGCGCAGTTCAGCGGAGGTCGCGGAGGGATTCACGGCCGCGCAGCATAGCGCGCCTCAGCCGCGCGGGGCCTCGCATGCGTCCAGCAACGCGAGGGCCGCCTCACGCGGATCGTCCGCCTCCAGCACCGCGGAGATGACCGCGACGCCCCGGACCCCGGGCATCCCTCGCGCACGCTCGGGCGTCAGCCCTCCCAAGGCCAGCGCAGGACAGGGCAGCCGGGCCGCGAGCGCCTGGAATCCCTCCGGCCCCAGCGTGGCGCGCGTGTCCCCTGGCTTGGATCCGGGCGCGAACACCGGGCTCACCAGCGCCAGGTCCGCCCCCGTCGCGCCTTCAGCCTCGAGCGCGTCGTGCACCGCCACGCTGACGAGCCGACCGGGCGGCAGGTGGGGACGCACGTCGAGGGCAGAGGGACCCGCGGCGGGCAGGTGCAGGTGCGCACCCACGAGCAACGCGACATCCAGCCGCCCGTTGACGAACAGCGCATGCCCCCGGGCCCGGCACACGTCCGCCACGAGCCGGGCCTCCTCCAGGAACAGGCGGCCAGAAGCCTCCGGGTGGCGGTGCTGCACGGCGACGTCCGGCCCCGCCTCCAGCGCCCGGGCGAGCGCGGCCAGGAGCCGCGTCCGGGGCATGCGCCAGTCGGTGATGACGACGAGGCGGGGCAGGGACGGCACTACTCGACGAGCCCTTCGATGGGGCTGGACGCGGAGCCGTACGCCTTGCGCGGGATGCGTCCGGCCAGGTACGCGTCGCGACCGGCCTCCACCGCCTTCTTCATCGCCACGGCCATGCGCACCGGATCGCGCGCGCCCGCGATGGCGGTGTTCATGAGCAGCGCGTCCACGCCCAGCTCCATCGCGATGGCCGCGTCGGACGCGGTGCCCACGCCCGCGTCCACGATGACGGGCACCTTCACCACCTCACGGATGAGGCGCAGGTTGTGCGGGTTGCGGATGCCCAGCCCGCTGCCGATGGGCGCCGCCAGCGGCATCACCGCCGCGCAGCCCGCGTCCTCCAGCTTGCGCGCGGTGATGGGGTCGTCGCTGGTGTACGGCAGCACGACGAAGCCCTCCTTCACCAGGATGCGCGCCGCCTTCAGCGTCTCCTCGACGTCCGGGTAGAGCGTCTTCTCGTCACCCAGGACCTCCAGCTTCACCCACTTGCTCATGCCGAGCTCCTCGGCGAGCCGGCAGGTGCGCACCGCGTCGTCCGCCGTGTAGCAGAGCGCCGTGTTGGGCAGCAGCCGCAGCTTGTTGCGGTCGATCCAGTTCATCAGCGACGCCTCGCCCGTGGCCTTCAGGTCCAGGCGCCGCACCGCCACCGTGACGAGCTCCGCGCCGGAGGCGTCGTGACACTGCTTCATCACCTCATGGCTGGGGTACTTCCCCGTGCCGACGATGAGCCGCGAGGTGAACGTCACCCCCGCCAGCGTGAAAGGCTTGTCCGCGATGCCGCTCATGACCGTGTCCTCTCCTGGGCCTGCACTCACCCGCCACCCACGAAGGTGACGATCTCCACCCGGTCCCCGTCCAGCAGCCGGTGCTCGGGGTGACGCGCGCGGCGCACCACCTCCGCGTTCACCTCCACCGCCACCCCGGGACCGCTGCTCAACGCCAGCAGCGTCAGCAGGGACGAAAGGGTGCTGCCCTCCGGCAGCGTTCGCGCTTCTCCGTTGACCCACACCGTCACGGCGTCACGACTCCTCTCAGCCCGCTCCAGGCCCCCCATGGGACCCGCCGCTGCCAGTACAAGGGCGATTCTGCCCTGTCAACGCACGGCCTCCTTCACATCAACGCCCCTGTCTGGCGCCCGCGGACGGATTTTTCCCGCGAGGGTGCGTTTCTTCCGGGCTCCAAGCAGGCAGGCGGCCGGGGCCTCCCGCCTCCGCAAGCGACCCCTGTGCCTTGCGATCGTCTCCGACAACCCCTGTGCAGGTACGGGGGGAGCGACCAGTTTCTGCCCAACGCCGGGGAACAAATCCTCCGGCCTCCAGAACACATCACACAGGGGGCAGTCACATGCGGAAGCTCATGATTGCGGTCACGGCGGTGGCGGGGCTGACGATGGTCGCGGGCTGCAAGAAGGACGATGTCCAGGAGCAGCGCGAGGACGTCGCCGAGGCCCGTCAGGAAGCCGCGCAGGAAACCGCGGAAGCGCGTCAGGAAGAGGGCAAGGAGCTGGCCGCGGCGCAGCAGGACGCCAACAAGGAGATCGGCTCCGCGCAGCGCGAGGCGAACGAGGACGTCGCCGAGGCGCGCCAGGACGCCAACGAGAAGATCGCCGGGGCCAACCAGGAGGTCCGTGAGGAGGAGAAGGACCTCGCCGAGGCCCAGGCCAACCGCAACGAGGACCTGAACAAGGACCTGGCCCAGGGCGGCTCGGGCATGGCCGGCGCGACGGCCGCGGCCACGACCATCAATGGTCGCGTGCTGTCCAAGTCGGGTGACACGCTGACGGTGGTGGACACCAGCAACCGCGAGCTGAAGATCAAGACGAACGACAAGACGGCGGTCATGGACAACGGCAGCCGCGCGGTGAAGCTGGACGACATCAAGGAAGGCTCGCAGGTGCGCGCCTCGTACGTGATGGACGGCAAGGACATGGTCGCCCGCGACGTGACGCTGGTGGCGCCCGTGAAGAAGCTGGACCAGTAACGCGAAGGCATGAACAGGCTTGAAGGCGACGGCTCCCGCTTCATCGCGGGGGCCGTTTCCTTTTTAGTCGGGGAAACATCCGGTGGGGTCGGATGGGGATGTCTGACCCGGGTGGTAGGACGCGGGCGTGAGGTCTTCCTCATGCCTTCCCACCCCCGGGAAGCGCCTTGCGAAGGAGCGTCATCCACGATGGCCACCCATCCCCCCGCGCAGTCCCTGTCCCGGCCGTTCATCCTCTTCTCCACCGGGGCCACGTCCTATGAGCTGGTGCGCTACCTGGGGTCGCGCGCCGGTGGGGAGCTGCTGCTCGCCCGCCGGCACTACGCGCGCACGCCGGGCGGCCTGGTGCTCATCAAGCGCCTGCGCGACGTCGGGGACGACGTGGGGCGGGCAAGGCTGCGCGAAGAGGTGAAGCTGCTCATGCGGCTGAGCCACCCGGCCATCGCGCCGGTGTACCTGGTGCGGGTGCACGATGGCGCGCCCCACCTCGTCATGGAGTACGTGGACGGCCCCTGCCTGGAGACGCTGTCCAGCTTCGCGGCGCTGCGGCGGCGGCCCTTCTCGGAGGCGTTCGCCGCGTACGTGGGCGCGGAGGTGGCGGATGCGCTCCACCATGCCCACGCGCTGGAGGACTCCCGGGGCATGCCCGTGGGCGTCGTGCACCGCGACGTCAGCCCCCGCTCCGTGCGCGTGGACGTGCACGGGCGCGTGCGGCTGGCGGACTTCGCGCTCGCGTGGTCGCGGCTGCCGGGGCGCGTGGTGACGGAGCCGGGGCTCGTGCGCGGGGACGTGGCCTATGCCTCGCCGGAGGCCCTGGAGGGACAGCCGCTGGATGGCCGGGCGGACCTGTTCTCCCTGGGGATGGTGCTCCTGGAGCTGCTCACCGGTCTGCACCTGCTGGACCTGGAGGACGTGGAGCGCGCCGCGCAGCAGGCCCAGCCCGTGCCCGGCGCGCGGGGGCTGTGCGCGGAGACCCCCAGCTGGCTTCCCGCGCCGCTGATGGCCGCGCGCATGGCGTGCCTCGCGCCGTCGCACGTGGAGCACGCGACGCGGGGGCTGTCGGAGGGGATGCGGGAGGTGCTCCAGCGGGTGTTGCAGCGCGACCGCGACGCCCGCTTCCAGACGGGGGCGGAGCTGCGGGACGCGCTCCGGGCCCTGCTGGGCGCGGCGGGCCGGCCCTATGGTCCACCCGAAGCGCTGCGCGAGGTGGCGGAGGTGCGCACGGATGCCCTCGTGGGCGCGGCGGGGGAAGCGGAGGCGGGCCTTCCGCTGGAGGATGACGTCTGGCCGGAGGACGACGACGGCGGCGCGGACTGGACCTGAAGCGCGTCACGGGTGCTTGTCATCGCGGGAGGCGGTGGCGAAGACTGCTGGCATGGGTGACGTGAAGGAGCTGCATCGGCGCTGGTGCATCGCGGACAGCCACGCGGATTCGCTGATGTGGAACCGCGACCTGGGCGAACGGTCGACGGAGGGGCACGTGGACTTCCCCCGCCTGCGCGAGGCGGGGGTGAAGCTGCAGTGCTTCACGCTGGTCACCCGGGGCTTCCCCTTCATTGGCGGCTTCCCGCTGTTCGCCGCGTGGCGCAAGTGGCCCCGCGAGGCGCGCGGCGGCGAGTGGGCACGGGCGCTCTGGCAGATTGAGCGACTGGACGCGTTCTGCGCCCGGTCCGGGGACACGGTGCGCGTCGCCACCACCGGGGCGGGGTTGGAGGACAACCTCGCCCACGGGCGGCTGTCGGCGGTGCTGGGGGTGGAGGGTGGCCACGCCATCGAGGGGCGCGTGGAGCGGCTGGCGGAGCTGCACCGGCGCGGGGTGCGCTTCATGGGCCTCACGCACCTGTCCAAC
>NZ_RAWA01000396.1 GCF_003611675.1 Corallococcus sp. CA053C | reverse complement strand
TGCATGTTCCACCGCCTCAAGCGCTTCCGCGCCGTGGCCACCCGCTTCGAGAAGACCGCCACCAACTACCTGGCGGTCCTCCACCTGGCCTGCATGATGCTTTGGCTTAATTAGGGACACCCCCTAGCGCCTGGCTTCCGCGCGCAGCCGCTCCAGGAAGAAGGCCACCACCACCAGCGAGTGCGTGATGTGGCCTTCCAGGATGAGCCGGGGCACGTCCGCGCGCGGGTGCAGCTCCACGACGATGTCCTCGCCCTCGTCCAGGTCCCCTTCGTGCACGCGCTCGCAGTCGAGCGCCAGGAAGGTGTGGCACCGGTTGGGCTGGAAGGCCGGGTTGGGGTGCACCGCGCCCAGGGACTCCAGCCTTCCGGCGCGGTAGCCCGTCTCCTCTTCCAGCTCACGCGCGGCGGCGGCGGCCGGGGCCTCTCCCGGGTCGATGCAGCCGCCCGGCACCTCCAGCGTCGGCGCGTCGATGCCGAAGCGGAACTGGCGCACCATCACCAGCTCGTCCGCCTTCGTCACCGCGATGACGTTGACCCAGTCCGGGCACTCCATCCGCACGCGCGGGTGCTCCAGTTGCGTGCGCGGGTCGGCCACCTTGTCCTCACGCACCTTCACCACGCCGAAGTCATGCTCCAACCCCCGGCGCAGGCGCGGCCAGGGCTTCAGCTTCGACTCGGACTCCGACGACATGCGGGGACTTCCTTCCAGCCAGGGACTCAGGGGACTTCGCCTAGTTCAGCAGCTCGGCCCGGGCGCGCAACTCGCGCGCGTGCAGCTCCAGCCGTTCGCGGTCCGGCGCGTCCGGTGACAGCTCCAGGCAGCGCTCCACGTCCTTGAGCGCCGCGCGGTAGGCCCCCATCGTGGTCAGCAGCGCCGCTCGCGTGCGCAGCTCGCCCGGGTGGTCCGGCGCCAGCAGCAGCAGCAGGTCCACCACCGCCAGGCCCTGCTCGCTCTCGTCGCGCCCCAGGTACACGCGGCGCAGGTTGGACAGCATCCGGTAGGCGATGAGCTCCACCGGCGCGGGCGCGAGCATCGAGCGGTCGAACTTGAGCTGCGGCGCCACGCGCTTGAGCAGCTCCTCGCAGCCGTGCTCGGTGAGGATGTCGCCGTGGTGGAACGGATCCATCACCAGCTTGTGGTCGCCCGCGTCGCACGCCACCAGGAAGTGGCCGGGGAAGGGGACGCCGTACAGCGGGATGCCCGCGCGGCGCGCGACCTCCAGGTAGAGCACCGAGAGCGTAATCGGCAGCCCCACCTTCCGCTCCAGCACCCGGTCCAGGAAGCTGTTGTCCGGGGCGTGGTAGTCGTCCTCGTTGCCGCGGAAGCCCTCGATGTCCGCCAGCACGTGGCGCAGGGCGCGCAGGGGGGCCAGGGCCTCGCCCTTCTCACTGAGCCTTTCGGCCTCCACCTGCACGCGGCACGCGAGCGCATCCAGCGTGTGCAGACACGCCGGCGCATCCAGGTCCACCCGGCCCAGCGTGGCGATGGCCAGGGCCGCCAGGTCCAGGCGCGGAGGGTCCGCGGCCAGGGAAGACACCAGCCGCTCGCGTGCCAGCGGCGGGCCGAATCCAGAGGGAAAGCTCACGGTGCGCACCAGTAACCCACGGAAGGTCCTACGGCAAAGGCAGGCAGCCGAGCGTCAGGCCCCCGGGGGAGTAGCAGGCAGCCGACCCTTGATCTCCGCGCGCAACGCCATGTGCGCCGAAATCAGCCCGGCCAGGATTCCGTCCTCGAATTCGAAGGAGGGGTGCTCCTTCAGCTGGGGGAAGTCATGCGGGTTGCGCATCTCCTCCGGCCCGATGTTGGGCACCGCCTCGCGCGCCAGGCGCAGCACCTTCGCCTGCTGCTGGGCAATCATCCGCTCGTAGAGCGCGGTGGCGAGGTCCAGCAGCTCGTTCGCCGTGTCTTCCTTCATGGTGTGGCCTACTCCTGGGCGATGTCCCACTTCATGCGCCGGTAGGTGTAACGGAAGACCTCGGCGTTTGCTTCGATGGCGTCACCCTGGGCCTCGCGTCCGTCCAGGAAGGCGACGAAGTCGAACTGGCGGGTGGGCGTGCCGTACTCGGCGTCGAAGAGGCGCACGATTTCGTTCGCCGGCAGGGTGCGCCGTCCGGCCACGTTCACCAGGGGGATGCTCAGGCCCTTCATGTCCCGGGCGGGCGCGTACGACTTCCACACCAGCTCCGTGCACACCAGCGTCTGGTCGGAGAAGAAGTCGAAGTTGAAGTCGTACGGACGGCCCTGGAAGGTGAAGGCGCGCAGGATGGCGCGGGCCTTGTCCACCTGGGACAGGCGCGGCCTCAGCACCCCCAGGTAGTCCACGCGCATGCCGTGCTCCACGCCCGTGAAGCTCACGCCCTCGCTGATGGACTCGATGATGCGCACCGGGTCGCCGTGCGCGTCCTGGCCGGTGTACTGGGCCCACTTGGCGGGGAAGGCCCGGGCCAGGTGCGCCGTGAATGTCCCAGGCTTGCCGGGCAGGGTGGCCACCCAGGCCTTCACCTCCGGATCCGCGTCGAAGGCCTGGGCCAGGTCCTGGGCCGTGCCCACGTAGAGCTCCGCGTGCGGCCAGAAGCCCGGCAGGCCGATGTTGGAGAGGAACCAGTTCTGCCGCGCCAGCAGCACGTCGCCCGGGGCCATGCGCGTGAGCAGCTTCAGCGCCTGTTCGCGGGCGATGAGGGGCTTGCCCGCGCGACGCACGCGGGTGTCGCCCATCCACTCCGCCACCGTCTTCTGCACCGGGAACACCGCGCGCGCGGTGGTGTCCTGGGTGAGGTCCGCCACGGCCTTCGCGAACATCACCGGGCCGCGCTTGAGGAGGCTTCCGCGCGCGGCGTGGCTGTCGTCCCGCATGCCCTGGAGCAGCGCGGGGACGCCCGGCTCGTCCAGCACGCCGGCCTTCTCAAGCACCGGGTGCAGCGTGGCCCGGTAGCCGTCACCGGTGAACAGCTGCGTGGTGGTGCCCACGTGGAGCACCTGCTCCTTGAAGCGGCCGAAGGCGCGCGTCGGCAGGCCGTACTCGGGGCCCGGCTCGTCCAGCAGGACCTCCAGCTGCGCCTGTCCCGCGGCGAGCTCCACGTAGCGCAGCCCCTGGGCCAGCTCCGCGGCGAGCGCGGCGTGGGTGAGCAGGAAGCCCCAGGCGTGCTTCTTCGGCTGGGTGAGCGACGGCACCTTGAGGAACTCCCAGTAGCGCTGGCGCACCGCTTCCGTGGCCACGAAGCAGTCGACGAAGGCCGCCCAGGTGGACACCAGGAGCTGCTTCTCGTCCGGGGTGTACGGCACGCTCGGCTTCTGTCGGTACAGCGCGCGCGACCGGGCGGCTTCCGCCTGGAGCCGCCGGAGCCCCTCGGTGCCGTGGCGCAGCGCCTCCAGGTCGCGGCGGGCCTGGGCGACGAAGGCCGCCTCGTCCAGGGCGTAGACGTCCCGGAGGGCCGGGGCGGGCGAGGGAGCCGGAGGGGCGACCGACGGTGGTTCGGCCGGGGGGCTGGCGAGCGTGAGCCAGGCAAGCAGCAGGGAGGCGGCGGACATCGGGAGCGGTGTCTCCAGCGGGCGTTGGCGCGGGCGAGGACTCTACCCCGAAGCGTGCCCGGGCGAGACGGCCGCTCCCTGGCCCGCCCGGCGTCGGAGGTGGTGCCGGGGGAAGGGTGGCCCGGGGCGGACGCCATCCCCACGTTGTTCCTGGATGGTCGTCCGGGCCCAGCGGTCCGGGCAGAGAAAGGTGGAAAGGCACGATGGCTTACGGACAGGCGGAGGATCCGGCGCGCTCCATCACCCCGCATCTGGACTCGGTGGACTACCCGGTGACCCGGGAGGAGCTCGTGGAGGCCGCGGAGGACAATGGTGCCCCGGTCGACATCATCAACGTCTTCAAGTCCCTGCCCCAGGAGGAGTACATGCTGCGCGAGCACGTGCTGCGCGACCTGGCGGAAGCGGAGCGCCGCTTCGCCATGGGAGGCCTGAAGGACGACGACGGCGTGAACCGCGACCGCAGCAACATCGGGCGCGACCGGGTGGAGAACGCGCCGAACGGACAGACGCGGCACCCGTAGCGTCCTCCACGCACCTGCTTCGTCGGGATGCACCCCGATGGACCCTCTGGATGCAGCAAGACGCTCGCGGGCGACCTGGCTTTCTGCCAGCGTCCGCGAGCGCATGCGTCCTGGTCCCCTCTGGTGCTGTCTCGTGCTGTCCCTGGCCGCCGGGTGCACGTCCCGGTATCCGCCGCTCAACCCCGCGCCGGGGCTGCCGCCGCCGGTGCGACTGGACTTCAAGCCCCCCGTGGACCGCCTCCTCACCGAGTCCGTACGCGCCACCCGCACCCTCCAGCGCGAGGGCCAGCCGGAGGTGCGGGATGAGGCCGCGTTCACCACGGAGACGCGCTTCACCCCCTCCGACGGCGGCTGGCGCGTCACCCAGGCGGTGCGCACCCCGCGTCAGGTGCATGACGGTCAGGACGTGACGTCGCTGCCCGGCGCGGTGCTGGAGCGCTTCACCCTGCGCATGCAGCTGGCGGCGGACGGCACCTTCGTGAAGCTCGTGGGCGCGGAGGCCGCGCAGGAGGCGCTGCGGCAGGTGGCGCCGGAGGGCACGGGGCTGCCGGAGGTGGAGCGCTTCTTCACGCCGGAGGCGCTGGAGGCCCGGACGCGCCGCGAGTGGGAGGCGAAGTACGCGGGGCTGTTGCAGAGAAACCTCGTCGAGGGCCAGCGCACGTGGGCGGTGGACCTGCTCGCCGTGGACGGCGTGGAGCGGGCCTATCTGCTGGAGCGCACGGTGCAGGGCACGCGGCCCACGATGTTCGGCGACGCGGTGGTGCTGTCGCTCAAGTGCCTGGACGCGCTCCCGGCCCAGGCGCCCGCGGAGCTGCGGACCGCGTGGGAGGAGGCGGGGTCGCCGGAGCTGGCGAAGGGCGTGACGTGTGAAGGCGAGCAGGTGGTCGCGTGGGGCCGGTTCATCCCGGTGCGGCGCCTGCTGACGGTGAAGGCGGTGGGGCAGGGCGGGACGTTGACGCTCACCACCGAATCGCAAGCGGAGACGCTTCAGGAGGAAGGGTCATGAGCCAGGTGGACAACCTCATCGAGGACGAGGCGGGTGTGAAGCGCGTGGTGCAGGACGCGCGGCGGGTGGCGGTGCTGGGCATCAAGACCGAGGACCACTCCGGCCAGCCCGCGTACTACGTGCCGGAGTACCTGGCCAAGGCGGGCGTGGACGTGGTGCCGGTGCCCGTCTACTACCCGGACGCGACGCAGATATTGGGCAAGCCCGTGTACCGGCGGCTCATGGACATCCCCGGGGACATCGACCTCGTGGACGTGTTCCGCAGGCCGGGCGACATCGACCAGCACGTGGACGACATCATCGCGAAGAAGCCCAAGGCGGTGTGGTTCCAGTCCGGCATCCGCAACGACGAGGCCGCGAAGAAGCTGGCGGCGGCGGGCATCCGCGTGGTGCAGGACCGCTGCCTGATGGTGGATCACCGCCGCTACAGCGGGCGCTGAAGCCCGCGAGGAAGCAGGGCCGGACCCCCAGCGACAACGAGGGCCCGGCCCGGCGAGGCTCAGTAGTTGCCGGAGATGACCTTGGGCAGGGCCTTCTGCAGGTCCGGCAGCGGGCCAATCTGGCGCGCGTCCGCGGCCTGGGCGGTGCCGTTGTTGCGCAAGAGGCCGCGCATCTGCACGGACGTCAGGCGGCGGCCGTTGGCGATGGCCACGCCCTGCGCGCTGAGCGCGGTGCCCACGATGATGGGCGACGCGCTGGAGGTGCCGCTGAAGGTGGACGTGTAGTACTGGTCCTCGCTGCTGTTGCCCGCGAAGCGGTCACCGTAGCCGGTGGTGACGACGGATTCGCCCCAGCCGTGCACGTTCACGCGCGCGCCGAAGTTCGTCCAGCACATGGGCACGCGGGTGGTGGCGGTGCTGGCGCCCACGATGATGGCGCCCGAGTCGCGCGTCGCCGGGTTGAAGCGCCCGCCGTAGGCCGCCGCGTCCAGGTTCGCGCTGCCGTTGCCCGCGGCCTCCACGACGACGACGCCGTTGGCGGTGGCGTTGCGGATGGCGTCGTACTCGCCCTGCCAGTACTCCATCGCGATGTAGTTGCACTGGGACGTGTTGCACGTGCACGCCGTGCCGTCCGCGGGGCCCTGCGAGTGCAGCTCCACCAGGATGACGCCGCCCGCGCCCAGCGCGCCCGCCGCGTTGGTGATGGCGCTCGCGGCGCTCTGCGCGCCAATGGCTTCCACGCCCGGCGTCGCCGCGTTGGCGATGCCCGTCACACCGTAGGCGTTGGACGCGCCGATGATTTCACCCAGCACCGCGGTGCCGTGGTTGCGCCAGCCCAGGTCGTTGAACTGCGTGCCGCCCACGCGGAAGAACGCGGGGAAGTCCTCGTGGGTGGTGCGCCAGCCGCCCTCCACGTCCACGAAGCGCGTGCCCGTGCCCTGGCCGCCGTTCACCGTCCACGCGTACAGCGCGTTGACGCCGCCCGGCGCCGCGTTGAGGTAGCCCTGCGCGGACTGGTACTGCGGCGTCACGGGCGGCACGTCCGCCGCCGCGAGCAGCGTGCGCAGCCCCGCCTCCATGCCGAAGTTCACCATCGCCGGCTCCGCGGGCGGCTGCGCGTACGCCGTCTCCACGCTGGCGACGCGGTTGAGCGCCGCCACCAGCTCCGCCACGCCCTCGGCGGAGGTGCCCGGCAACAGCGGCACCTCGAAGTAGAGGTTCAGGTCCGCCAGCTGCTGACCGCTCAGCGCCTCGCCGGACGCCTTGTTCGCGTCCAGCGCCGTCTCCTCGCCCTGGAACAGGCGCGACAGTGCACCGATGCGCGGCGCGCGCTCCAGCAGCGCCGCCACTTCCGCCACGTCCGCGTCCACCCGCGCGTCGTCCAGGCGCAGGCCGGCCAGGGACTCGCGCTCGGCAGCGCCCCGCTCGGAGGCCAGGGCCCGGAGCGCATCACCGCGCAGGCGCACGCGGCTGCCTTCGTGGAACTTCACCACCAGCCGCTCCACGTACGTCTGGGCGGGCAGCTCACGCCCCGTGGGCTTGGGGGACAGCGCGCGCGGCGCCAGCTTCGGCGCGGCGCCAGCAACAGGGGCCAACGCCAGCAGGGACACAGCCATGACCGCGCCCCGCAGGGGGCGCAGGGACAGCGTCGACTTCAGCATGGACTTCCTCCGGGATGAACAGCCCCCCGAACATCGCATGCCGGTCTGTCATTCAAGTCTTGATATTCTGTTATTGCCGTTCTGTTGCTTTATTCGAGTCCCGTTGAACCCGGAGTCGCCCTTGTCTCAGGTGCTCTGCTCGAAGGGCACGGGCGGCCGGGCCAGGGCGCGCTCCGCGGAGAGCCGGGCCTGGTCCAGGGCGTCGAAGCCGCGCTCCAGGGTGGCGGGCGTCACCGGGGGCAGGTTGGAGACGACGACGTAGACGGGCACGCCGCGCTGCTGGAGCACGGTGAGCTGGAGGCGGAAGTGGTCGCGCCGGAGGGCGGCGGATCCGGCGGCGAGCCCCTGCGGATAGGCCATGGGACCGCCCACCACCTTGCGCGTCCGGCTGGGCAGGAAGTGCACGAGGATGGCGTCCAGGTCCTTGCCAATGGCGCTCTCGTGCAGGGACAGCGCGGGCGCCTTGTCCACGAGGCCGCCGTCCCAGAACAGGTTGCCGTTGAGCGGCACCGCGCGGAACAGGCCGGGATAGGCGCAGGTGGCGTGGACGCGGGGCGCCAGCTCCCCGGTGGTGAAGACCTCGTGCGTGCCGTGCGTGAGGTTGGCCGCGGTGAGCAGCAGCGGGTGCGGGGTGTCCTCGAAGGTGGGCACCGGCAGCGTGTCCTCCAGCAGGCGCCGGAAGCGGTCGCCCTTGAGCAGGCCGGTGAAGCCGTGCCCCGCGGACGCCACGTTCATCACGGCGCCCAGCGGATCCGGGTCCCAGAAGTTGGCGCGCGTCTGGCGCAGCACCAGCTCCTCCAACTGGTCCATGGGCATGCCCGCCGCCGCGTACGCCGCCACCATGCCGCCCGCGGACGTGCCCGCGTAGGCGTGGGGCTTCAGGCCGGAGCCGTGCAGCCCCTTGAGGAAGCCCGCGTGGCCGTAGAAGCCGAAGTAGCCCGCGGAGAGGACCAGCCCGAAGCGCTTGCCGTCGAGCAGGGAGTGCAGCGTGTTGGTGGGCGCCATGGTGGATTTTTACGGGATGGCTGTGCAGGAGGCAACGCATTGCGTCGCCTGGATGATTGTCAGGAAGGGGGAAATCGATATATGTTGATGCGGCGATATGGACGTCCTCTCCCAATCCTTCCGTGTCCTGGGGGACACGACGCGGCTGCGCATCCTCCGGTTGGTGGCGCAGGCGCCCCTGAACGTGACGGAGCTGGTGTCGCTGGTGGGCGTGGCGCAGTCGTCGGTGTCGCACCACCTGTCGAAGCTGAAGGGGCTGGGGCTCATCCGCGAGGAGCGTCAGGCGGGTTTTACCTACTACTCGCTGGCGCTGGAGACGGACGACACGCGCTGGCCGCTCGTCCGCCTGGCGCGCGAGGCGGAGGACGCGGCGGGGGACTCCGCGCGGCTCAATGACCTGCTGCGCGCGCGGGAGGACCGGCAGGCGCTCAACGAGCGGCTCCTGGAGCCGGGGCAGTCCTGGTTCCTGTGGGCGGGCGCGCTGGCGTCGCTCCTGCCGCCGCTGGACGTGGCGGACTTCGGCTGCGGCACGGGCGTGTTCAGCCGGGCGCTGGCGCGGTGGGCGCGGCACGTGTGGGCCATCGACCAGAGCGAGGACGCGCTCGCGCAGGCCCGGGTGCACGCGGCCCGTGAGTCGCTCACCAACATCACGTTCCTGCGCGAGGACCTGCACCGGCTGTCGCTGCCGGAAGGGCGCATGGACCTGGTGGTGATTTCGCAGAGCCTGCACCACGTCGAGTCGCCGGCGGCGGTGGTGTCGGAGGCCGCACGGCTGCTCAAGCCCGGCGGCCGGCTGGTGGTGCTGGAGCTCCTGCCGCATGAAGAGAAGTGGGTGCTGGAGCGGTTGGGGCACCGGCACCTGGGCTTCGCGCCCGAATCCCTCGAAGCGGCCCTTCGCGAGGCCGGCTTCACGTCGTTCACCCGCGAGACGCACGCGCGCGACGGGGCCAGTCCCTTCCGCGTCTTCCTGCTCACCGGAGTCAAACCGTCATGACGAGCCACCCTGCCCACCCCC
>NZ_RAWA01000395.1 GCF_003611675.1 Corallococcus sp. CA053C | reverse complement strand
CCGCCCCCCCGTGGCCCGCAGGCCACGGTCCCCCATGGCCCACGCTTTGCTGGTAGACGACAGCGACGCAGGACGGTGTGGAGGTGTGTACGTGGAGCAAGTGCAGCTCGGTGATGGGCCCGGTGACGCGGTGCACTCCTCGTGGTTGGAGTTGAGCGCATCCCACCTCCAGCACAACGTGGCGGCCTTCCGCGCGCTGGAGTCCTCGGGCCCCACGCCCCGGGCGCTGGGCGTGGTGCTCAAGGGCAACGCCTACGGTCACGGGCTCGCGCAGGTGCTGCCCCTGGTGCACGCGGGCGTGGACGTCCTCTACTTCATCGCGCCCCAGGACGCGCTCACGGTGCGCGCGTACGAGGCCGCGCACGGCCTGCCTCCCCGGCAGGTCCTGGTGCTGGGCGCGGTGGCCCCCGAGGAGGCCATCGTCCTCGCGCGCCTGGGCATCGACGTGGTGGTGGCCGACAGCTCCTGGGCGGACGCGGTGCCGGGCTTGCGCGCGGCGAAGTTGCCGCACCCCCTGCGCGTGCACGTCCACGTGGACACGGGCCTGGGCCGCGAGGGCTTCACGTTGGATCAGCTCCCGAAGCAGACGCGCTTCCTCGCGGACGCGCCGGACGTGTTCGACACCGTGGGCGTGCTCAGCCACTTCGCCAACACGGAGGACGTGACGGAGCAGGCGTACGCGCTCGCGCAGCTGGACGCGTTCGAGACCGGCATCGCGCGGCTGACCGAACAGCTGAAGCCCGGCAAGCCCTTGCAGCGCCACATCGCCGCGAGCGCCGCGGCGCTGGTGCTGCCCCGCGCGCGCTACGAGTCCTCGCGGGTGGGCATCTCCCTCTACGGCCTGTGGCCCTCGCCGGAGACGCGGCTCTCCGCACGGCTGGTGCTGGGCACGCTGCCGGTGCTCAAGCCGGTGCTGTCGTGGCGGTGCAGGAGCCAGGTGGTGAAGTGGCTGCCCGCGGGCAGCTACGTGGGCTACGGCTGCACGTACCGCTGCTCGGAGCCCACGCGGCTCGCGGTGCTGCCGGTGGGCTACTACGACGGCTATCCGCGCCTCGCGTCCGGCAAGGCGCACGTGCTGGTGAACGGGCGGCGGTGCGCGGTGCTGGGCCGCGTGATGATGAACCACCTGATGGTGGACGTGACGCACGCCACGTCGGACGAGCGCCCGGTGACGGCCACCCTCCTGGGCCGCGATGGCGAGGAGTCCGTGTCCGCCGAGTCCCTCGCCGGCTGGGCCCAGACCATCCACTACGAGCTGCTCACCCGCCTGGGCGCGCACCTGCGCCGCGTGGTGGTGGATTGAGAATTTGTCGCCAAACCAAATTAAGTAAAAGCGTCAATGGTCATCAATGGATGTGCCTCGAACTGCACTTGAGCGAAGGCGATAACCAATTGTTGTTTCTATGATCTTGTTCCGAATCATTTCGACATCATCTTCCTTGGCCACATGCACGTCGAGGTGTCGCGCCAGCCCTTGCAAAAGTGATTTGGTGGGGTAGCGATCAACTAGCAAAGCCGCCCCTTCCTCTCTGCTTTGAAAGGATCGCAGGCGACTTGTGACAGCCTTGAAGTCGAGGTCATTTTGGACCCAAGGAGTGTTGCTGCGGCCTCTGCTGTGGGTAGGCTTTTCCCTTGTTTCTGCTCTAGTAGTTTTCTCAATCCCAATAGAGAGGCGATGCGTGCCCTTTTGGAGGTGAGAAAGTTCTTCGTCAGTAATTGAGTCTAGGAAGTCCAATGCCTGCTCGATAAGCTCCAGGAGAGCGCGCTTGCGGTTCTTCATACTGTCATCCCTGGCGCCATGAGGCCAAGCTTCGTGCTGAACTCGGTAGTGAATGACTCTAGGCCGTCGATGACACTCTGCTGAGTTTTATTCGCTCGCTGACGGAGGACCACTGGAACACCGTATTGAGGGGCATCAGCAAAAAGAGTCTTGTTTTCTTTGATGTATGAGTCAAAGACAGGGACCCCAAGATTTCTTGTCTGATTGATGAATGGGCGTAGGGCAGCGATCGGCTGACCGTTGTACTCTTGGATCATCGTAAAAACGACGCCCGCGAATAGTGGGTTGATTTTGCTTACCGGCGCTCCTTCGGCCATTCCGGCAAATTCGTTAAAGTCCTTTATAAGGCCGGCCACACTGCGTCTTAAATAGTCGATGCCCAGCGTGGAGAGATAGTCTGGCTTTGCTGGGATGACAACGTACTGACTGGCGACAATGGCTGTTTTTGTGACAATATTGAAGTTTGGCGGACAGTCGATGAGAATGATATCGTAGGCGCCTTGCGGGATTTGTGCGAGCCCGTCTGCCAGCCTGCGATGGACAGAAACGTATTTTTGCTTCACCTGCGTTAATGTCGCGCCACCCATTCCTGTGGCGAGTTCTAGATCAACATTGACGAGTCCGAGGTGCGAAGCAATCAAATGTAGACAGCCGCGTCCAGCGAGAATTGAAGCGGACCTGGTTGGTTCCACGATGAGATTGCCGAGAGGAGGCGGTGACCCTGAGAACCAATCCTTAATAGTTCGGTCCTTCGCGAGATCCTTTTCCCATTCTTCAGGGCTGAAAAACGAAAAAGTGAGGCTTGTCTGAGGATCCATATCCAGCAGGAGCACTTTGAATCCGCGCCATGCCAACTCAGCCCCAAGATTGGAGGTCAGACTGGTTTTTCCAACGCCCCCCTTGTAGTTCATGACAGAGACGATGCGCATGTTGTCCTATTTCCTGTTTGGTTTGGATGCTGGATACGAGTTTGTAGTGTGCCCTGAATCGGTGATGGATTCAGCTGGTTTGCTTGAAATGTTGGGCGGCTGCACCTTCCAGCGGCGGTGCAGCCACAGCCACTGCTCCGGATGGCGGCGGATGGCGCGCTCCAGCGCCGCCGTCACGCGGGCGGTGTGCTCGGTGATGGGGTCCGCGAACTCCCCGGGCTTCGGCGCGGGGATGGGGCCCTCCACCTCCAACCGGAAGCGCGCGCCGGGACCGGGCGGACGCACGCCCATCACCACGAACACCGGCGCGCCCGTGCGCTCGGCGGCCACCGCCATCGCGGGCGTGGTGGACGCGAGACGTCCGAAGAAGGGCACGAACACCGCGGCCTTCGCGGGCAGCGCCTGGTCCAGCAGCATGAACGCGGACTCGCCCCGGTTCACCGCGTCGGTGATCTCCTGGATGGCGCCCTTCGGATAGATGAGCCCCGCGCCCGCGCCCAGCCGGTTCTCCGCGATGCGCGTGTTGAGCGCACCCTTCAGCGGACGCACCAGCGCGTTGAGCGGCACGCCGAAGCGGATGAGCATCTGCCCCACCAGCTCCCAGTTGCCGAAGTGCGCCGTCGCCAGCAGCACGCCCTTGCCCGTGGCCACGTGCGCCTTGAGCGCCGCCCACGCCTCCTCGCCCTCGATGCCCTGACGGTCCCAGTCCGGCGTCATCCGGTCGCCCGCCGGCAGCGACTCCACCACCACGCGCGCCATGGTGATGTACGCGCCGCGCGCGATGGCGCGACGCTCCGCCTCGCTCTTCTCCGGCATCGCCTGCGCCAGGTTGTCCAACGCCACCTTGCGGCGGATGCCCAGCGTGTAGGCCAGGTTCCCCACGAAGCGCGCCAACGCATCGCGCGCGGCGGGGGACAGCGCCGTGAGCAGGGCCCAGACGCCGCGCGTCAGCAGCGCCACGATGGGGCCGGGCGGCTCGCCGATGATGCGGCGCAGGTGCTCGGGAGGCTTCTTCCCCTCGGGCGAGGTGTTCATTTGCGATGGGGGCGGATGCGCGGAGACAGGGACGGACACGGCGGCGCACTCCACCCCGAACACGACCTGACAGCAAGGCCACGCACCGCTTGTACGCCGCTACCTTGCCTGGCCGCTCTTACGACACACTGCGCGGCCATGCCCAACCTGCTCCGTCCGGTGGCCCTGGCCGCCGTCACCTTCCTCGCGGCGTGCGGTGCCCGACAGGGTGCCGCACCCGCTCCCGGTGCTGTCGAAACCCCGCCCATCTCCGAGCTTGGCGGGCCCACCGCGCAGGCCGCGCCCACGCCGCCCACACTGCGGCTGCCGGACGACGTGCGTCCCACCAACTACGCCATCGTGTTGAAGGTGGATCCGAAGGTCGCGACCTTCGAAGGCACCACCGACATCGCGCTGGACGTGAAGAAGCCCACGCAGGTGGTGTGGCTGCACGGCAAGGGCCTCATCGTGAAGGAGGCCACCGTCGAACAGGGCGGCATCACGCAGCCGGTGAAGCCGTCCTCCGCGGGCGAGGACTTCCTCGGCCTGTCGCTGCAGAAGCCCCTGGCCGTGGGCGGCGCGAAGCTGCACATCGTCTACACGGGCACCGCGTCCGAGCGGGAGACCTCCGGCGCCTTCCGCGTCAACGAGGGCGGGGACTGGTACGTCTACACGCAGTTCGAGCCCCTGGGCGCCCGCCGCGCGTTCCCGTCCTTCGACGAGCCCGGCTTCAAGGTGCCCTGGCAGCTCACCTTCCACGTGCCCGAGGGCAACGTGGCCGTCACCAACACGCCGCAGCTCGCGGAGGAGGCCGGCGCGCAGGGCTGGCGCATCTTCCGCTTCGCGCCCACGCAGCCCCTGCCCAGCTACCTCATCGCCTTCGGCGTGGGGCCGTTCGACTTCCTGCCCGCGCGCGACGCGGGGCAGAAGCACGTGAAGACGCGCATCATCACCCCGCGCGGCCGGGCCAGCGAGGGCGCGTGGGCCGCGAAGGTGACGCCGGACATCCTGGAGCGCCTGGAGGCGTACTTCGGCATCCCGTACGCGTTCGAGAAGCTGGACGTGCTCGCGGTGCCGCTCATGGGCGGCGCGATGGAGAACCCGGGCCTCGTCACCTTCAACTCGCGCCTCATCCTGGCGAAGCCGGAGGAGGACTCGGTGCGCCGCCAGCGCGCGTTCGCGAGCGTGCAGGTGCACGAGCTGGCGCACCAGTGGTTCGGCGACCTCGTGACGATGGCGTGGTGGGACGACCTGTGGCTCAACGAGTCGTTCGCCTCGTGGATGGAGCCGCGCATCGTGGAGACGTGGCAGCCTGGCTGGGACGCGGCGGTGGAGCGCGTGCAGGATCGCAACGGGGCGCTGGACTCCGACAGCGCCGTGTCCGCGCGCTTCATCCGTCAGCCCATCCGGGACTCGGGCGACATCCAGAACGCCTTCGACGGCATCACCTACGGCAAGGGCAGCGCGGTGCTGTCGATGACGGAGGCGTGGCTGGGCCGGGACGTCTTCCAGAAGGGCATCCAGCGCTACCTGAAGGCGAACGCGGGCCGCAACGCCACCGCGAAGGACTTCCTGACGGCGCTCACCGAGGAGTCCGGCAAGGACGTGGCCGCGGTGATGAACAGCTTCCTGGACCAGACGGGCGCGCCCTTCATCACCGCGACGCTCCTGTGTGATGGCGGCAAGCCGCGCGTGGCCCTGGCGCAGCAGCGCTACATGCGCCTGGGCTCGAAGCCGCCCGCGCCGCAGCTGTGGAAGGTGCCGGTGTGCGTGAAGTACCCGGGCGCGGGTGGCAAGGACGTCACCGCGTGCACGCTGATGACGGAGGAGAAGGCGGAGCTGGCGCTGACGGACGCGAAGGCGTGCCCCGCGTGGGTGTTCCCCAACGCGGACGCCGCGGGCTACTACCGCGTGCGGCTCTCCGAGGACACGCGCGCGAAGCTGATGAAGGCGGGCCTGACCAAGCTGTCGCGCGCCGAGCGCGTGGTGCTGCTGGGCGACGCGCTGGCGCTGGCCCAGGCGGGGGCGCTGCCCGCGGCGGACGCGCTGTCGCTGCTGACGCGCGTGGCGGAGGATCCGGACCGACAGGTGCTGGAGGCCGGGTTGGACATGCTGACGCTGCTGTCGCCGAAGCTGCTGACCGAGGCCCAGCTGCCGGAGCGCACCCGCTTCATCCGCGACACCTTCGGCGCGCGCGCGCGCAAGCTGGGCTTCAAGCCGCGCCCGGGGGAGAGCGAGGACACGCGCCTGATGCGTCCGCGGCTGCTGGAGCTCGCCGGCAACGAAGGCGAGGACCCCAAGCTCATCGCCGAGGCCCGCGCGCTGGCGGAGCAGTGGTTGAAGGACCGGCGCGCGGTGAGCGTGGAGGTGGTGGATCCGGTGCTCGCCATCGCCGCGAAGCACGACCCCGCGCTCGGGACGAAGCTGCGCGAGGCGCTGCGCACGGAGAAGGACCGCTTCCAGCGGCAGCAGCTGCTGGGGGGCCTGGGCAACCTCCGGGACGCGCAGCAGGTGGAGGAGAACCTGAAGCTGCTGCTCGACCCCCAGCAGGACATCCGGGAGAACCTGTGGCTGCTCTTCGGCGCCTCGCGGCACGCGGCCAGCCGGGGCGTGGTCTACGGCTTCGTGAAGGCCCACTACGACGCCCTGGTGGGTACGGACGGCAAGCCCGGCCTGCTGCCGGAGGGCATGGACAGCCGGCTGTCCATGGTTGCCATGGGGGAGTGCGACGCGGGGCTGCGCCAGGACCTGGAGGCCTTCTTCGGTCCTCGCAGCAAGAAGGCGCTCGGCGGTGAGCGCCACTTCCAGCAGGTGCTGGAGAACGTGGACCAGTGCATCGCGCTGAAGGAGGCCCAGGGCCCAAGCCTCCAGTCCTTCCTCTCCGGCACCCCCGCGAAGCCGCTCACGGCGCCCCCCGCGCCCCGGTAGGCAACGTCTGTCATTGAAACGAAGCCGGGCCCGCGGACGCTGACGTCCCGCGGGCCCGGTTGGAAGACAGTGCAGCGGCTTGTGATTACTTCCGGCCGCGCGTCATGAAGGACATGAGGGCCTCGCGGGCCTCGTCGGAGTGGAGGCGCTGGATGAACTCCACGCCTTCGCGCTTGAGGGTCTCCTGCACCTGCTCACGCAACGGGCCCCGGATGAGGCGCTTGGTCACCTTCAGCGCCTCCATGGGGCGCGCGGCGAGCGAACGGGCGCGCTCGGTGGCGACCTCCTTGAGCTGCGCCTCCGGGACGGCCTTGTTGATGATGCCGGCGCGCAGCGCGGTCTCCGTGCTGAACGGGTCGCCGAACATCAAGAGCTCCGACGCGAGCGCGAAGCCCGCCATGCGCGGCAGGAGCAGGCTGCTGGCGCCTTCGGCGCACAGGCCCAGGTTGACGAAGGGCATGCTGAAGCGCGCCTTCTCCCCGGCCACCACGTAGTCACAGTGCAGGAGCATGGTGGTGCCGATGCCCACCGCCGCTCCCTCCACCGCGGCCAGCACCGGCTTCTCCATGCTGGAGAGGGCGCGCAGGTAGCGGAACACCGCGCTGTCCTCGCCCGCGGGCGGGTGCTCCACGAAGTCGCCAATGTCGTTGCCCGCGGTGAACGCGCCGCCCGCGCCGGACAGGAGCACCACGCGGATGTCGTCCCGGCGGTCCGCCTCCTGGAGGGCGGCGGTGGCCGCCTCGTACATGGCGTGGGTGAAGGCGTTCTTCTTCTCCGGCCGGTTGAAGGTGACGGAGAAGACCCCGGCGTCGAGCTGCGTCAGAAGCGTGTCGGACATGGCCGGGCAGACTAACGCGCGTCGGGCCGCAGTGCGCGCAAGAGCAGCGGGGCCAGCGTCACGACCTGGTGGGGAAAGGGCAGGCCCTGTCGGGGCTCCACGCTGTCCGTGCTCACCAGCCGCTTGACGGGCACGCCGTGCAGGCGCTCCAGCGCGGGGCCCACCAGCAGCGCGTGCGTGGTGGCGAGGATGAAGTCGTCCATGCACCCCTCGCCCCGCAGCTCCTTGGCCGCCGCCGCCAGCGTGCCGCCGGTTGAGATCATGTCGTCCACCAGGATGGGCCGCATGCCGCGCACCTGGCCCAGCAAGCCCAGCGTCTCCACGTCGTTGCCGCTCAGCCGCGCCTTGTGCACCACCGCCCACGGGCGGCCGAGCAGCTTCGCCAGCGCCTCCGCGCGCTTCACCGCGCCCAGGTCCGGCGCCACCACCACGGACGTGTCGGACACATAGGGACGCAGCGCTTCGGCGAGCAGCGGCAGCGCGGACAGGTGCTCCAGCGGCGCGCCGAAGCAGCCCTCCAGCGCCGGGTTGTGGAGGTCCACCGTGAAGACGCGCTCGAAGCGGCCGTGCGAGAGCAGGTCCGCCACCAGCCGTCCGCCCAGGGGCTCGCCGGCCCGGGCGCGCCGGTCCTGGCGCGCGTAGCCCACGTAGGGAATCACCGCCTCCAGCGACGCCGCGCCCGCGCGCCAGCACGCGTCCGCGAGCAGGAGCAACTCCAGCAGGTGCTCCCCCACGGGCGGGGTGGATGTTTGAAGGACGACGACGCGGCGACCCCGGATGGCTTCCGGGGGCACTTCGATGTGCAGCTCCCCGTCCGGGAAGCGCTCCATCTTGGTGGCCACCGGGTCGACGCCGAACGCCTGGGCGAGCGCACGGCCGAGGTGGGGACTGGCACTGCCGACGACGAGGGCGGGTTCCGTCATGGGCGCCCACCCTAGCGCGGCTTCCGGTCGCGGCGCCCTGGCCTCCCGGGCATCCCGGCGGGAGAGCCACTGGCCGTGTCTTCGCCGCCACGTTTCCCGAGGACGCGCACCTTGCGTGAGAGGCCATCCAATGCGTTTCCGGGACAGGGCAGACGCGGGGCAGAAGCTCGCGGGGGTGCTGGCACCCTACCGCTCGCCGGAGGTGTGCGTGCTGGGGCTGGCGCGCGGCGGCCTGCGGGTGGCGTTCGAGGTGGCCCGCGTGCTCCAGGCCCCCCTGGACCTGTGGGTGGCACGCAAGGTGCGGGTCCCTGGCCGCCGCCAGACGCTGGGTGCGGTGACGGAAGGGGGCGGGCTGTACCTGGACGTCCAGGCGTCCGACGCGCTCCAGGCCTTCTTGCGCGAGGAACTGGAGGACGTGGAGCGACAGGCCCGGCAGCTGCGCGGTGGCCCGACTCCCACCGTGCGGGGGCGCACCGTGCTGCTGGTGGATGACGGGATGGTGACGGGCTCCACGGTGGCCGCGGCGCTCCTGGCGCTGCGGCAGTTGGGGGCGCGCCAGCGCATCGTGGCCGTGGGGGTGGCGACGCCGCGGGCGCTGGAGCTGATCCGCGGACGCGCGGACGCGGTGCACGCGCTGACGCTGGAGGCCGGGCTGCGCGAGGTGGCGGAGGCCTACGGCACCTTCCCCGCGCTGACGGAGGACGAATTGCGGCGGTGGCTCGCGCGCGCCCGGGAAGCGGCCCCGGGAAGGACGGGCGGGGGCGCGCCGGACATGGG
>NZ_RAWA01000394.1 GCF_003611675.1 Corallococcus sp. CA053C | reverse complement strand
GCATCGGCCTGGAGGGAGGGGCCTCCCGTGTCCCTGGCGCGGTCCCTGGGAGCCGCCGGGCAGCGCGTCGGTTCCGCGCAAGGGGGGCGCTTGTCGCGGGCGCGTGTCGGCCTCACTTCAAACCGGAGGAGGTGGCACGCCATGAGCGCCGACAAGCCAAAGACCTATCGGGAGGGTGAGCGATTCCCGGGTCGGATTGGCAGGACGTGGGAGGAGTCCGAGCCCGCGTTTCCCATGCCACCCAAGGCCCCGAAGGATGCACCGAACATCCTCTACGTCATCCTGGACGACGTCGGCTTCGGCTGGTGCGAACCGTTCGGTGGGCTCATCCACACGCCCCACATGATGCGCCTGGCCCAGCAGGGGCTGCGCTACACGCACTTCACCACCACGGCGCTCTGCTCGCCCACGCGCTCCTGCCTCGTCACCGGCCGCAACCACCACTCGGTGGGCATGGCCAACATCACCGAACTCGCCACGGGCTTCCCCGGCTACAACGGACGGCAGCCGCAGGACAAGGCGGGCATCCCCGCCATGCTGCACCAGCACGGGTACACCAGCTTCTGCATCGGCAAGTGGCACAACACGCCGTCGGAGGAGACGACCATCGCCGGCCCGTATGATCGCTGGCCCACCGGTCCTGTCTTCGGCTTCGACCGGTTCTACGGCTTCCTCGGGGGAGACTGCGACCAGTGGGAGCCGAAGCTCTTCCTCGACCGCGAGGCGGTCGATCCTCCCCGGACCCCGGAGCAGGGCTACCACCTCTCCGAGGATCTCGTGGACAGGACCGTGAGCTGGATCTCCCAGCACTACTCGGCCGAGCCCACGCGGCCGTGGCTCACGTGGCTTGCCTTCGGCTGCGCGCACGCGCCCCACCACGTCGCCCGCGAGTGGAGCGACAGGTACAAGGGCAGGTTCGACATGGGGTGGGACGCCTACCGGGAGCAGGTGCTCGCCCGCCAGAAGGAGATGGGCATCCTGCCTGAACACACCCGGCTCGCCCCCATGCTCGAGGGCATCCCGAAATGGGACACGCTCTCCTCCGACGAGAAGCGCCTGTACAGCCGGATGGCGGAGATCTACGCCGGGTTCATCGAGCACGCCGATGCCCAGATTGGACGGCTCGTGGACTTCCTGGAGCGGACGGGCCAGCTCGACAACACGCTCATCTTCGTGTGCATCGGCGACAACGGCTCCTCCGGTGAGGGAACCCTGACCGGCCTGTTCAATGAACAGACCGTGGCCAACAACGTCCCCGAGACGGTGCAGCAGAACCTGGACCGCATCGATCAGCTCGGCCAGCCCGGCTCATACAACCACTACCCCGTGGGCTGGGCGCTCGCTGGCAACGCGCCCTTCCAGCTCTGCAAGCAGTACACGCACTTCGGCGGCGTCCGGAACCCGCTCATCGTGCACTGGCCCCGTGGAATCCAGGCCCGGGGCGAGCTGCGGACCCAGTACCACCACGTCATCGACATCGTGCCCACGATCCTCGAGGCCATCGGCATTGAAGCCCCGCGGTTCATCAACTCCGTGCAGCAGGACGCCATCGAAGGCTTCCCGATGAACTCCTCGTTCAACGACGCCAGGGCCCCGTCGAACCACACCACCCAGTACTTCGAGATGCTGGGCAACCGCGGCCTCTACCACGACGGCTGGAAGATCGTGACGTACCACGGCCGCAAGCCCTGGGAGAACAAGGCGCGGTGGGACTTCGACGCGGATCACTGGGAGCTCTACAACCTCGCCGACGATCCCTCGGAGTCCGACGACCTCATGAAGGGCCGCGACCGGGCCAACCTGGACGACCCGCTGGTCAAGAAGCTCATCGAGCTGGTGGGCCTGTGGTGGGCCGAGGCGGGGAGGTACCAGGTGCTGCCGCTCGACGACCGCTTCCAGATCCGCGCGCTCGGGCGCAAGGGGCTCTACGCGCAGCGGGAGCGGATGACCTTCTACGAGGGCTCCGTGCGCATCCAGGAGTTCGCCGGGCCCGACACGAAGAACCGCTCCTGGGAGATGACGGCCGAGATCGAAGTCCCCGCGGGCGACGTCAACGGGCCCATCGTCGCGCTGGGCGGAACCTCGGCGGGCTGGTCGCTGTACCTCAAGGAGGGCGTGCCGGTGTTCTGCTACAACTTCCCCGGTCCCGAATACACGTTCCTCCGCGCCAGTGCGCCCCTGCCCCCCGGGCGCCACGTGTTGCGCTACGAGTTCGAGAAGACAGGGCCGGAGCCCTACGGCGCCGGTGGCACCGGGCGCCTGTTCGTCGACGGGGCCCTGGTGGCCCAGGGCCCCATCTCGCGGACGGTGTCGGTGGGCTACTCGATGGATGAGACCTTCGACGTCGGCTGGGACAAGGGCACCGCGGTCACTCCGGAGTACGGCTCCAATGCCCGGTTCACCGGAAGGGTCCTCCGCGTGGACTTCGACCTCAAGCCCGACTTCCACCCGGACTACGACGCCCACCAGCAGGCGGAGGCGAAGTTCGCCCACGAGCTGCTTCGCCAGTAGCCCTGAAGGGAAAGGAAGGGTGGGTGGATGGCCAGCGAGCGACATGGGAGGCCCGTCGAGGCGCTTCGCAACCTGACCCTGTCGTTGCAGCGCCTGCTGGCGAGCGGGGTCGCGAGCGGCGCGGTGCACGGCGCGGCGGACGGGTTGCGCGAGGAGCTGCCCGAGCTGAACGGGCAGTTGCGCACCATCGCCCACGACGTGCTCGCGGTGCTGGCGCGGCTGACGCACGAGGCGGCCGAGCGCGAGGGCGCGGAGCCTGGGGCCGCGGCCCACACGCTGGCCGCCGCGGCCATGGAAGGGGCGCTGGAGGTGCTGGAGCGGGAGTGGCAGGAAGGCGGCCTGCCGATCCACGACTTCATGGTGCGCCTCAACCGCCTCTTCGACCACGCGGTGGACTACGCCCGCTCCCGCACCGACGAGATCCACACGCCAGGAGAGCGGGCCCGGATCATCGTCCGGAGCATGGTGACGGAGGCCTCGGAGCGGCTGCATGAAGCGGTGCCAGCGCTCGTGGAGGACGCGCGGGTGATGGCGCCGCTGGGCGAGGAGGTGGCCTCGAAGGTGGGGCGGGGGCTCGTCGAGGGCATCGGGTCGAAGCTCCAGGAGGACTCCGACGCGCTCGTGGGCCTGCTGGAGCGCGGCGGCCGGGGCCTGGTGCGGGGGCTGGCGGAGGGCCTCCGCGAGGAACTGGCGTCCAACCCGGTGCTCTCGGGCGAAGCGCTGGGCGCCTCCCTGGAGAAGCTGGCGGAACGCACCACCGCCGCGACCCTGCGGGGCGCGCTGGAGGCGCTCGGCGCGGGCCTGCGCCGCCCCTTGATGGCCGTCGCGGGCGCGGGCAGCGCGCTCTGGATCCTCTCCGTGCTGGCGGTGCGCTGGCGCAGGAGCCCGTCGTAGCCCGTGGGCGAAGCGGCCCCAACCCCCTGAAAGGGGAATGCACCATGCTGAAAGACGTCATTGCCTTCGTGCTGTCCAACGCCATCGTCGTGTTCATGTTCTCCGCCGGGCTGGCGGCACAGCGGGGCGGTGTCCGGCAGATCTTCCAGCGACCGGCGCTCTACGGGCGGGCGCTGGCCGTGGTGCTCGTGGCGGTGCCGCTCCTGGCGTACGTGCTGGTGCGGCTGTTCAGGCCGCCTCCCGTGGTGGCGACCGCCATCGTCCTCACGGCCATCTGTCCCGGGGCGCCCCTGATGGTGAAGCAGGCGAAGTCCCTGCACGCGAGCGTCACCACGGCGCTCAACCTGCTGCTGCTGCTGTCCATCTGCTCCCTCGTCACCGTGCCCCTCTGGGTCGAGGTGCTGGACCGCGTGATGGGGGTCCAGCTCCAGGCGAGTCCCGGACTGGTGCTGCGCACCCTGCTCGTGAAGGTGATCCCGCCGCTGGTGGCGGGACTGGCCGTCCAACAATTCTTCCCGCGCGTGGCGGGGGGGCTGGCCGTGTGGACCAACCGCCTGTTCAACGTGCTCCTGGTGGTGGTCGTGGTGCTCCTCGTCGTCAAGGCGCCGCCGCGGCTGGGGGAGCTCGGGGGCGCCACGGTGCTGGCCCTGTTGGTGCTCGTGTCCGCCTCGGCCTTCCTGGGACATTGGGCGGGCGCGCCACGACTCGAGGATCGCAAGGCCGCGGCCCTGACCGCGGGCCTCGCCCCTCCGGCGCTCACCCTGACCATCATCGTCCACAGCTACCCGCGCCTGCAGGCGCTGGAGGTGGCGGCGGGGGTGGCCGCCATCGTCATCGTCCGGCTGCTCGCGTTGATTCCCTACAAGATCTGGGCGAAGCGGCAGGACCGGAAGGAGCACACCGAACGGTTGCCCCCGGGCAGCGTGACGGGCTGACCCCGTGCGGCGCGCGTGCGGTCTCGGGGCTCACCAGATGTAGCGCAGGATGAGGTGTCCGTAGCTGAGCGTGGGCTTGCCGGACTCGCGCTCCTCGCCTTGTTCTCCGAGGCCGAGGCGGCGCGCGGCGTTCAGGGTGGTTGCCGCGCCCAGGCCGACCTGCAGGTGGGGCCGCCCGGAGTAATAGAGGCCGAGCGCGACCGTGCTGGCGCCCAGGGTCCTGACGGGACGGCCCTCCTCGGTCTCCTCGCCGGTGGTGAACAGGTACTCGCCCAGGAGGGCCAGGGGGACGCCGTGGGGCGCGAAGTCCGCGGCGAGCGCGGCCGCGAAGTTGACGCGCGCCGCGTGCGACTCCTGCGTGACGCGGCCGCCATCCGCGGCGATGAAGGGATCCCGCTCGCGCCAGGCGTACTCGCCGAACGCGGAGGCCTGCAGCGAGAACGTCCGGCTGAAGGCCTGGGCCAGGAACGCACCGCCATTCACGGAGGTCTCTCGCGTGGGCACGCGGATGTACTCGTCGAGGTTGCCCTCCAGCACGTCCTCGAAGGTCAGCCCCGGGTCGTTCAGGATGCCGTTGACGAACGAGCGGACGGTGACGTCCCTGCCGTGCTCGAGGCCCACGTTGGCGCGAAGGGAGAGCTGCGTTCCGCTGGGCTCGTTGCGCCACACCCGCACGACGGCCCCCGCCTGGCCGAGCAGATCCACCGACGCGCCCCGCAGCAGCAGCGAGGGGGTATCCGCGCCGGTGATGACGGTGGCTCGCGCGAAGCCCGCCACGCCCAGCCAGTCCGTGAAGGCGATGCCCAGGTCCAGCGTCTGTTGGACGCCCGTGAACAGCACATCCCTCGTGCCCAGCCTGCCGACAGGCACGTCCGGCACGTCGTAGCGCGCGATGCCTTCACGAAGGCCCACGTTCGTGGTCACCAGGGCGCTCTGCTGGAGGATGGGCAACAGGAAGGTGTGGCCGCCCAATTGCCGGGCATCGTTGGTGGGGCATGCCGGTGCTTCCGCGGCGGAAGCACTTTCGGCGGGTGCCGTCCCCAGGAGCAGGAGCAGCCCCAACATGGTCGGTGTCATGGGCGTCCAACGTGGGTGGGCCGCGCCTGGGCGACTACCGGCCCTGGGGCTGTGCCCTTCCGTCGCGGTCCGCGCGCGGCCCCACCCCGGGGGGCCGGAGCACAGGCCCGCCCCAGGCGCCGTGGGCGCTTCCGGCGGTGGAGCGGGCTTCACCGCCGGAAGCGCCAGGGGCTACTCGACGGCGTACACGAGGGACTCTCCCTGGTAGTAGGGGCGGTAGCGGACGGAGCCACACTGCTGGTAGGTGATGCCGCCCACCGGCGCGGCCATGCAGCCCGCGGGGAGCGCCGTGACGGTGGCCGCGCCCACGGGCACCGCCACCACGGCCGCGCTCGTGCCGCCGCTGTAGGCGTCATGCCGGTAGGACGTGCGTCGCGAGGTGCGTCGCGCCACCCGGCGCGACGTGCCGTACTGGGCCAGGGCCTCCGGGAGCAGCCCTCCCATGACGAAGAGCCCCAGCAACATCCCCGCCGCCCGCTGGCGGGACCCGCGCGCTAGCATCCTCATTTCGCACCTCCCTCTTGCTGCCCACCCTGCTTGCCCGGCTCGGCGAACGACACGCGCATCGCGTCGCGCGGGGGGGTGAACTGGAACTGCTGCGGGGTGAACTGGGGCGACAGGTTCCAGTCGGACAGGTCCACCGCGTACTGCGGCGCTCCCGGCAGGTCCCGGGAGGTGATGACGTACTTGCGCGGCAGGGGCCGGGGGCCGTCCTCGACCCAGAGCTCCCAATCCACGCCATCGCGGTTGCGGAACGCCAGGTGGTGCACGGGCGTGCCGTCCACCAAGGCGCGGCCCAGGTAGCTGCCGGAGCACACGTCCTCGGTGAGGGCGGCGTAGGGATCGCTGACGAGCAGGTCCCCCGCGGGCGCATCCAGCCCCAGTCGCTGCGAGGCCATGTCCAGGGTGGCATCCAGGGTGGAGGGCGCCGGGGTCGTCGCATAGGCGTTGGCGCGCTCGCCCTGGAGGGTGAACTTCTGGCCGTCGTAGAAGAGGTGGAGGCGGGCCAGGTCTCCGCTGCGGTCCACGCGGAGCCGGTTGGGCCGCTGCACGCTCACGTCGCCCTCGCGCTGCATCTGGATCTTCTGCCCCGATTCGAGCACTTCATCGAGCGTCCCCTCGGTGCGGACGGAGAACTCGCGCTGAGCGGCCAGGAAGTCGCTCATCTGGCGCAGGATGCGCTGGGCCTGGGGGTCGACTTTCTCGGCGGGCTCGGCGGGCGCTTTCGCCTGCTGCGCGCCTCCGATCAGGGGTGTGGCCCCCAGGAGCAGGGCGAGCACGGGACCCCACCAGCTCCTGCTCCACCTCCCTCCAGTACGTGTGTCTGTCATGAGCACCTCCTGTGTCGCGGGGAAGACCTCTCCAGGATCTGGGGCCGCGGCCACCGGGCTCCAAGGCTCATCGGTTCGACCGCCACGCCGGCTGGTGGCTCACGCAAGGCCGCCGCTTCGCGGAGCACCGGCGCCGGGTGGCAGGCGCGCGCCTCCTGTTTGCCGACACGCGTGGCACGGTCCAGCTTTGCCGTGCGGTGGCGGAGCGTGCGCCGTTGAACGCAGGGAGGCATGCATGCACCCCAGGCTCCGGAGGCCGTCATTCGCGGGGATGTGGCGGGCGGTGGCGCGCGGCGTCCCCGGGCTGCGGCTGGCGCGGGGGTATTCGCGCCAGGGGTTCGTGGCGGATCTGCTCTCCGCGCTCACCGTGGGCGCGATGCTCATTCCCCAGGGGCTCGCGTATGCGCAGATCGTCGGGGTGCGCCCGGCGGCAGGCCTCTACGCGGGCGTCGCGGGCATGCTGGCCTACGCGCTGTTCGGGCCCTCGCGGCACCTCATCCTGGGGCCCGAGGCGGGGGCCGCCATCCTCACCGCGTCGGCCCTGGCCCCCGTGGCCGCGGGCGCGGACCCCGTGCGCTACGCCTCGCTGGCGGCGCTGCTCGCGCTGATGGTGGGCGTGCTGAGCCTCCTCGGGGGACTGCTCAAGGCGGGCGCGCTCGCGGACTTCCTGTCGCGGCCCATCCTGGTCGGCTACGTCAACGGCGCGGCGCTGATCATCATCGGCAGCCAGCTGGCGAAGCTCTTCGGGCTGGAGCGCAAGGCCAGCGACTTCGCCGGTCAGGTGTATGAAGTGGGCGCGAACGTCCAGCGGGCCCACGTGCCGACGGTGCTGCTCGGCGTGGGCATCATCGGGGTGTTGGTGTTGCTGCGGCGCTTCCTGCCCCGGGCGCCCGGCCCGCTCATCCTGGTGGTGTTGACCACGGTGGCGGGCGAGCTCCTCCAGTGGGCGCAGGGCGGCATTCAGGTCGTGGGCGCGATCTCCCCGGCGCCTCCGGCCTTCGGAGTTCCCTCCGCCCGGTTCGGGGACGTGCGGGCGCTGCTGCCGGCCGCCTTCAGCCTGGCGCTCGTCAACTACGCCAGCTCGGTGCTCACCGGGCGCATCTACGCGGACCGGTTCCGCTACCGGCTGGACACGAACCAGGAGTTCCTGGGGCAGGCGGCGGCCAACCTCGCCACGGGCCTCACGCAAGGCTTCCCCGTCACGGCCAGTGACTCACGCACGGCGGTCAACGCCGCCATGGGGGGCCGCACGCAGTGGGTCGGGGTGATGGCGTCGGTGGTGGTGCTCGTGTTCGCGCTGTTCTTCACGCCGCTGCTGCGCAGCCTGCCCCTGGTGACGCTGGCGTCCATCGTCATCGTGGCGGCCGTGTACCTGATGGATGTCGTGTCCATCGTCGCGCTGTGGCGTGTGCGGCCCGTGGAGGCGGTGCTGGCGGTGGCGACGATGCTGGGCGTCGTGGTGCTGGGCATCCTCCAGGGCATCCTCATCGCGGTGGTGCTGGCGCTGGCAGACCTCATCCGCCGGGCTGCACGGCCGCACGACGCGGTGATCGGCGAGCGACCCGGAGGGGCGGGCTTCCACGACATCGAACGGTACGCGGACGCGGAGACCATTCCGGGACTCGTCATCTACCGCTTCGACGCGCCGCTCTTCTTCGCCAACGCACGCTACCTGCGCGAGGAGGCCCGGGCGCTGGTGGCGGGTGCGCGCACGCCGGTGCGGTGGTTCGTGCTGGATGCGTCCGCCGCGTTCGACCTCGACGTCACCGCGGCCGAGGGGCTGGAGAAGCTGCGGCGGGAGTTCAAGGAGGAGGGCGTGGTGCTGGGCATCGCGGAGGCCCGTGCGCCCCTGCGGCGGATGCTGCGGCGCACGGGCCTGACACAGCGGCTGGGCCCGGAGAACCTCCACCCGAGCGTGGAGGAGGCGGTGCGCAGCTTCGTGGCGCTTCGGGCCGGGGACGCGGGACCCAGGCCCGAAGGGACTCCGCCCGCGCCGCCTGCCCTGCATTGAAGCCGCGGGGAGGATCAGCGCAGCAGCCGGGACCACCAGCGCCACGCGCACTGGTTGTTGGCGGGGATGTTCAGGTCGATCTGCTGGACCACCGTTCCATCCACGCCAACGCCCAACCGCCGTCCGAAGCAGCTTGCACCACCCAGGGGCAGGGTGAGCTCACCGCACGAGCTCCCATCGCCGGTGAAGAAGAGGAGGGACTCCTGGCAGCCGGTGCCCGCGATCTCCGTCGGCGGTGGCGTCAGGGCGTAGGCGCGGTTCTGCCGGATGAGGCTCAGGGTGGTGCCGGGCCGGGACTCAAGCCACGCCGGTGCGGGGAGCGCCCGCGCCTCACCGCTGGGGAACTGCCGCAGCCACTGGCCCTCCAACTGGAGCACCAACCCTCCGCCCACCAGTCGCGACAGCCCTGACCCCGTGGACCCCGTCGGGG
>NZ_RAWA01000393.1 GCF_003611675.1 Corallococcus sp. CA053C | reverse complement strand
CATCCCACCTCGGGCGCGCGTACCACCCATGCCCGCACAGACGCTGGCCGCCCAACCCGGGCGCTGGCTGTGGACGTGCCGGGAGGGCTTCGAGTCGCACCTCTTCGAGGAACTGCTCTGGGCGGACGCCAACCCCCGGCTCCTGGGGCCCGCCCTGCTGGAGTCCGAGCGGCGCCCGGACGTGCCGCCCGCCTTCGGCCGTGCCGCGGAGAAGGTCATCGCCACCTGGGCGCCCGCTGGGGGAGCCCAGGTGCCCGTGGAGGACATCCTGGACGCGCTGTCCGGGTTGCCCACCCACGTGCCGTGGGTGCTGCGCGCCTTCACGCCGGACAGCGAGCGCGGCAACACCCAGGCCGGACGCGCCGAGGCCCTGGAGGCGGCGGTGCGCGCCGCGATTCCACCGCACCGGCTGCTGGAGGAGGACCACCGGGCGCGCGACGCGGGGGCCCTGCTGGTGGGCCTGTGCGTGGCGCCGGATGGCGTGCTGGTGGCGGGCGCGGTGAGTGCCCGCGAGGCCCTGTCGCTCGCGCCGGGCGGCCGGCGGCGGATGAAGCGCGCGGGCGAGTCCCCGTCCCGTGCGGCGATGAAGCTGGAGGAGGCCCTGGACGGGCTCGCCCATGAGCCGGGGCGCGGCGACGTCTGCGTGGACCTGGGCGCGGCGCCGGGTGGCTGGACGCAGCGGCTGGTGGCGCGCGGGGCCCGGGTGGTGGCGGTGGACCCGGCGCGGCTGATGCCGGAGCTCACGAAGAACCCCAAGGTCCAGCACGTGCAGCAGAGCGCCTTCGCCTACGCCCCGGAGGAGCCCGCGGACTGGCTCTTCTGCGACATGGCGTGGCGGCCCCAGGAAGTCGCGCAGCTCCTGGCCAAGTGGGGCCGGCGCCGCTGGGCGCGCAACCTGGTGGCCAACATCAAGCTGCCCATGAAGGACAAGAACCCGCTGCTCCTGCGCGTGAAGCAGATCCTCGTGGACGACGGGGGCTGGGAGGGCCTCACCGTCCGCCAGCTCTACCACGACCGGGACGAGGTGACGGTGACGGCGCACCGCATGCGCTGAAGGGGCCTGCGCCCGGCGGTCGTCCGCGCTACACACCGGTCACGATGCCCTATTCCATCGATGACGCCACCGCCACCGCCCTCGTGGCACTCCACCCCCGGGCCGCCCGGCCCGGGCACGCGCAGGAAGCACCGCAGGCCGCGGCCCAGGAACTCATCGCCGCGGAGCAGCGCCGCCGGGGCCAGCCCGACACGGTGACGGGGGCGCTGCACGTGCAGGCGCTGACGCAGGGGACGCTCCTCAAGGAGGAGTTCGACCTGTCCACGCACGCGCACCACGACGGCTGGCGCGTGGGCGCGGTGATGGTGGACGTGAAGGAGATGATCCACTTCAACGCCCGCTTCGGCTTCCCCGCGGGCGACGCGTTCCTCAAGGCCACCGTCGCGTCACTCGCCGCGCAGTACCCGGGCGCGCGCATCGTGCGCTTCCAGCCGGACGGCTTCGCGGTGCTGCTCCTGCCCACGTCCCAGCTCACCGTGCGCGAGGACAGCGCGGAGGCCACGCGCGCGCGGCTGACGGAGGACCTGCGCCCCACGCTGCCGGCGGGAGCGTCGGCCACCGACGTGCCGGGCTTCACCGTGGCGCTGCTGGAGCTGACGGTGCACCAGCCGTCCCACTGGCAGGTGCTGGGGCCGCTGCTCTGGGCGGAGGTGGAGCGGGCCTACATCATGGAGCGCACCGGGCGGACGCACGGCCTGCAACGCCGGCACCTTCGCCTGGACGCGTTCCTCCCGGAGCCGGAAGGAACCTGAAGCACGACTCCTCGGTTACTCGTCAGCCCTACTCTTCCAGGATGAACTTGCGCGGGTTCTGCGGCACGCCATTCACGCGCACCTCATAGTGCAGGTGCGGGCCGGTGGAGCGGCCGGTGTTGCCCACCGCCGCGACGGGGACGCCGCGCTTCACGCGGTCGCCGGCCTTCACGAGGATCTTGGACAGGTGGCCGTAGCGCGTCTTGATGCCGTAGCCGTGGTCGATGACGAGCACGTTGCCGTACCCGCCCTCCAGGCCCGCGAACACCACCGTGCCGTCCGACGGCGCGGTGACTTCCTTGCCGTGCGGCGCCGCGATGTCCAGGCCCGCGTGCGTCACCCGGTCCGCGGTGTACGGGTCCAGCCGCTGACCGAAGTCGCTGGTCACCCAACCGCGCGCCGGCCACACCGACGGCGTGGAGGCCAGCAGCGACTTCTGGTCCTGGAAGTAGGCCTGCAGGTCCTGGAGGCTCAGCTCCTGGCGGGTGGCCTCCGCGGACAGCCGGTCCAGGCGGCCCAGCAGCACCTTGGGCGTGTCGGTGGTGGTCAGCTGCGTGAACTGGGTGTCCGTCGCGGGCGACGCCGTGCCGGCTTCCGGCTCCGTGGGCCCCATGGCCAGGTTGCGCTGCGGGTCCGACAGCAGCGTCACCGCGCGCAGCTTCTGGTCGAAGCGCTCCACCCGGTCCAGCGTGGACCCGATGTGCTCGATGCGCTCACGCACCGACTTGAGCTGGGAGCGCAGCGTGAGGTTCTCCTCCCGCAGGATGCGGTTCTCGGAGGCGTCCGCGGCGACCTGCAGGTAGTGGATGCTCGCACCCGCGGCCAGGCCCGCCACCAGCATCAGGCCCATGCCCACCTGGACCAACCAGGAGCGCTGGATGGTGTAGCGCTTCACCGGAGCGTCGTGGTCCGGGATGACCATCAGCGTGAAGGACTTTTTGGCCACGAACCACTCCTGGAGAAACCCTGCTCTACGTGGGACTTCCGGCGCGAGAAGCTAAGTCACCCCCCGCGCTCGCAACACCTCCCCCGCCGACCACCCGTCCCGCACCGTCACCCACCGGCATTTTGCCAGGGATGGAAAGGTTGGGGCAGCTATCATCCGCCTTTGAAGAGTGTCAAGGTCAACAGAGGCCGGGCGCGCTCCAACGCGCCCGGGCCTGGTGGACCTTCAGCCGGCCTGCATGCGCACGACGATGACGCTGATGTTGTCGTCGCCGCCGCGCTCGTTGGCTAGGTCGATGAGGTGCTTGGGCACCTCTTCCAGGCTGGGGGCCCGGGCCACGGTGTCGTGGATCTCCCGGTCTTCCAGCATGTTGGCGAGGCCGTCCGAGCAGAGCAGGAACACGTCGCCGGGCTCGGACACGAGCCCCATGACGTCCACCTGCACCTCCTCCTCGAAACCGACGGAGCGGGTGATGATGTTCTTGTAGCGGGAGTGCTTGGCTTCCTCGGGGGTGATCATCCCGGCCTTGATCTGCTCGTTGACCAGGGAATGGTCCTCGCTGATCTGCTGGATGAGGTCGCCGCGGATGAGGTACGCGCGACTGTCGCCCACGTGGGCGAAGAAGGCGTGCTCGTCGCGGACCACCAGGGAGATGACGGTCGTTCCCATGCCAGAGAGGCGCGCGTCGTCCTGGGCGGTGAGGAAGATGGCCTGACAGGCCTTCTCCACCGCGGAACGAAGCGCCTCTGGAATGGGCGACTCCTGGAGGTTGGGAACGCTGACGAAGGGGTTTTCTCGCCCTTCTCGCGCGCGCCTCAGCTCCTTGTCGATGGTCTCGACGGCGATGCGCGACGCGGTACCGCCACCCGCGTGCCCACCCATTCCGTCCGCCACGACGTAGAGCTGAAGCTCATCGTCAATGAGGAAACTGTCCTCGTTGTGATTGCGCTTGCGCCCGACGTCCGTCAGGCCAGCGGAGATGACTTTATGGCGGGGGGCCGCGGTCTGCCCTGCGGTGCTGGACACGGGCCGGATGCTATGTGAGCCCCAATGAGGGGGCAAGGACGCGGACGAAAACTCGCAGTGCGTCATGCCCCTCCCCCTGGGTCACTCCCACCTTTCAGGCCCGTTTTCAGGCCGTCCGGCGCAGCCGGCCCCGGGGGCTGGTGCCCTCCGGACCGGATTCCCGGCGCGCTCGCGGGGAGCGGTGGGCCGAGCGGACCAGGGCCTCCGCCGCGCCCAGCGCCTCGCGCGTCACCTCCACGCCGGACATCATCCGCGCCAGCTCCTGCGTGCGCTCGGCGCCCGCTGAGAGGGGCAGCACCTGGGACACGGTGCGCTCCCCCTTCACGCTCTTGCGGATGAGCAGGTGCGCGTCCGCGTACGCCGCCACCTGCGGCAGGTGCGTGATGCAGAGCACCTGCCGGTGGGAGCTGACGTCGCGAATCATCCGCCCCACCACGTCCGCGATGGCGCCACTCACGCCCGCGTCCGCCTCATCCAGGATGTAGCAGCCGCACGCGTCACTGTCGGCCAGTGCACGTTTGAGCGCGAGCAGGAGCCGGCTCGCCTCGCCGCCGGAGGCCACCTTGGCCAGGGGCCTCGCCGGTTCGCCCGGGTTGGCGCTGAAGAAGAACTCCACCTCGTCCAGGCCGTCCGGACGCAGCGTCTCCCCGGCCGTCACCCGCACGTCGAAGGCGGCCTTGCCCATGGCCAGCCCGCCCAGGCCGTCCCGCACCTGCTGGGAGAAGGCCCCGGCGCTCGCCTTGCGCGCGCGGGACAGGGACAGCGCCGCCTTGCGCGCCCGTTCCTCCACGCGTTTGCGCTCCTGGCTCAGCTCCTCCAGGATTTCGCGCCGGTTCTCCAGCGTGCCCAGCTCGGTCTCCAGCTCGCCGCGCTTCTGGAGGACGCCGTCCAGCGTCATGCCGTGCTTGCGGCACAGCCGCTTGAGCGCATCCAGCCGCTCCTCCACCTCACCCAGCCGCCCGGGGTCGGACTCCAGCCCCTCCACATAGCGGTTGAGCCGGCGCGCGGCCTCCTCCAGCTCCGACAGCGCGGTGCTGAGCGACGTCGCCACGGGCGCGAGCGACGCGTCGCACTTGATGGACTCGTGCACGAGCCCCAGCGCCCGCCCGACGATCTCCACCGCCGAGGGCGCTTCGCCCGCCACCAGCAGCTCCGCCTCCGCGGCCTGCCGTTTGAGCTTCTGCGCGCTGCCCAGCCGCCGCCGCTCCGCGTCCAGCTTCACGTCCTCGCCGGCCTCCGGCTCCAGGCGCGTGATTTCATCCAACTGGAAGCGCAGGAACTCCGCGCGCTCGCGCACCTTGGCGTCGTCGCCGCCGAGCGCGTCCATGCGCGCGTCCACCTCGCGCAGGTTCGCCCACTCGCGGCCGTACGCCGCCAGCGCTTCCTGCAGGCCGCCGTACTTGTCGAGCAGCACCCGGTGCAGCCCGGAGTCGAAGAGGCTCACGTGTTCATGCTGGCCGGCGATGTCCACCGCGCCCCGGGTGAGCTTCCCCAGGACCCCCAGCGTCACCAGCGCACCATTCACGTAGACCTTGCCGCGCCCGGTGCGTCCAAGCACCCGGCGCACCAGCACCTCGTCTCCCAGGTCCGGCAGCCCCAGTTCCTCCAGCCGCGCCGCCAGCGCCGGCGTCCGGGCGAACACGCCCTCCACCGCCGCGTCCTCGCAGCCCGCACGGATGACGTCCGCATCCGCCCTGCCCCCGAGCAACAGGCCCAGCGCGTCCACCAGAATGGACTTGCCGGCGCCTGTCTCACCCGTGAGGACGGTGAGGCCGGCGCCGAACGCCACCTCCACCTCCTCAATCACCGCCACGTTCGAAATCCGAAGACCCAGCAGCACGCGCGCCCTCCGCGGTCCGTACGACGCCCCGATACCTGAACACCCTAGCAGGTCTCGCTGACACTGCACAGGTGTTCGGGTCGTGCGCACGGTGGGAGAGCGGGTGGGAAGGCGGGCACGTTGGCACCACGACCTTCCCCCACCTCCTGGGGCCCATCAGATTTCGGTGAACAGCTCCTGGATGTCCTGTTCGGTGAGTGTGCGGCCCATGTCGTCGCCGTCGGTGCCGAGCACACCCGCGGCGAGTTCGCGCTTGCGACGCTGGAGGCTGAGGATCTTCTCCTCCACCGTGCCGCGGGTGATCAGCTTGTAGCTGATGACCGCGCGCGTCTGACCGATGCGGTGCGTACGGTCCGTGGCCTGATCCTCCACGGCGGGGTTCCACCACGGGTCGAAGTGGATGACGTAGTCCGCCGCAGTGAGGTTGAGGCCGGTGCCGCCCGCCTTGAGGCTGATGAAGAACAGCGGCGGTCCGTCATCGCGGTTGTACTCGTCCACCTTGCCCATGCGGTCCTTGGTGCGACCGTCCAGGTACAGGTACTTCAGGCCCTTCTTGTCGGCCTCCTGCTTCAGCAGCTCCAGCATCTCCGTGAACTGGCTGAAGACGAGCGCGCGGTGGCCCTCCGCCACCAGGTCCTCCACGAGCTGCATGAACCGCTCGAGCTTCGCGCTGGACGGCAACAGCGTGCCGGGCGGCATCTTGAGCAGGCGCGGATCACAGCACACCTGACGCAGCCGCATCAGCGCGGCGAGGATGGACACGCGGCTGCGCTTGAAGCCCACCTTCTCGATGGACTCGTGCACCTTGCGGCGGCTCTCCTCCAGCACCTCGCGGTAGAGCGCGGCCTGGCCGGGCTCCATCTCGCACCACGCGACGCTCTCCGTCTTCGGCGGCAGGTCCTTGGCCACCTCCGTCTTGAGGCGGCGCATGATGAACGGCTGGATGCGGCGGCGCAGCCGGTCCTTCGCGGTGGCGTCGTTGGCCACCTGGATGGGCTGCTCGTAGCGGTCGCTGAAGCCTTCCGCGCTGCCGAGGAAGCCCGGCATCAGGAAGTCGAAGATGCTCCAGAGCTCCGACAGCCGGTTCTCCAGCGGCGTACCGGTGAGCGCCAGGCGCGTCTCGCTGGGCAGCGACTTGCACGCCTGCGCGGTGGCGCTGTCCGCGTTCTTGATGTTCTGCGCTTCATCCAGGATGACGTAGCGGAAGCCCACCTGGGACAGCTGCTCCAGGTCGCGGCGCACCAGCGCGTACGACGTGAGCACGAGGTCCATGTCCTTCAGGTCCTCGGCCCGCTCGCGCCGGTCCTGCCCGTGCCACACCATGGCCTTGAGGCCCGGGGTGAAGCGCTCCGCCTCACGCTCCCAGTTGGCGAGCACGCTCGTGGGCGCGACCACCAGCGACGGCTTGCGGCCCTCGTCGTTCGCCACCTTCTGCATCAGGCTCAGCGACTGGATGGTTTTACCCAGACCCATGTCGTCCGCGAGGATTCCGGACAGCCCGTGCCGGCGCAGGAACCAGAGCCAGGACAGGCCCGCCTCCTGGTAGTGGCGCAGCGTGGCCTGGAGCCCCTCGGGCACCGCGACCTTGGGCACGCCCGACGTCTCACGCAGCGCGAGCATCGCCTGGCGCGCCTTGGACTCCACCTCGGTGAACTCGCCCAGGTCGGCGAGCAGATCCAACGCCACCGCCTGATGTAGCGGCAGCCGCGTGCGGGTGCGGCCCGGCATGGCGCCCGCTTCTTCCAGCAGGTCCGCCACGCGCTTGATCTCCTCGGGGTCGGCCTCCGCGAAGGAGCCGTCCTTGAGGGGCACGAACTTGCGGCCGGAGTCCAGCCACATGCGCACGGCGCCCAGGTCCACGGCCTGGTCGTCGGTGACGAACTCCGCGTCCAGGTCGAACCACTGCACGCCGCTCATGCCCACGCGGATGCGCGGCTTGATCTTCGGGCGCAGCCGCACCTTGGGCGCCTGCACGCCGTAGCGCTCCCAGGCCTCCGGCAGGCCCGCGAGCCCGCGCGCCCAGAACTCCAGCGCCACGTCGCCGGTCGCTTCGAACGCCTGCGTCGGCACATCGAAGCGCAGGCCCTGATCCAACAGCAGCTTGCCCGCGGAGCGCTCCACCTCGTCGCGGCGGCGGTACAGCTTGCGGCTGTCCTCGCCGATGCCGCTCGCGTAGCCCAGGTGCGTCGCGGTGGGGGACACCGCCACCGTCGTCTGTCCGTAGCGCGCGGCCAGTTGCACCTTCACGCGCTCAGCGGCACCTTCGAGCGTGAGCACGAAGCGCGGCTCCACCGCCTCGTCGACCTCGATGTCGTCCGCCTTCAGCGACATGCGGAAGCGCGGCAGGTGCGCGGCGAAGAACGTCAGCACCCGGTCCAGCTGTCCGGCCGGGAAGGCCATGGACGGCTCCAGCAGCCACTTGCGCAAAAGGCGCGGCGGGAAGTCCGGCTCCACCGGGTGGAGGTTTTGCGCCTGGATGACCCAGGTGCGCCGCCCCGCGAGCACGATGACGTCCTTGAGCGGGTAGCCCACGCCGTCCGGGAACAGCAGCTCAATCTGCGCGGTGGCGCCGTCCGGACGCGATTCCAGATGGATCTGCGGCCGCACGGGCGCGTCCATGTAGACGAGCGGCGTGCCCCGGTAGATGACCCGGCGCTGGCGCAACAGCTCCAGCACTTCGCACAGGTCCTCGTCGGACAGCACGATGCGCGAGTCGTAGCGGTGCTCATGGCGCGACAGCACCATGAAGATGCGCTCGTCCGGGGGCGCGATGCGGCTGCCCGCCTGGAGCAGGCGCTTGACGTGCACGGGGCCCTTGGTCTGCGCGTCCTGGCGCCGGACGTCCACGACCCAGTGACGGCCGTTGGAGCCGCCGGTGCTCGTGTTCGCGGGGGTCAGCCGGTAGAGGAACTCGTAGTCCGGCAGGGACGACAGCCCCAGCCAGCTCTCCACCTTGGCGAGCGCGGGCAGGCTGACGCCTTCCATCCCCGGTGCGTCGGGGGGGACTTCGACCTCGTCGTCCGGGTGCATGCCTTCGTCCTCCGGAGGAGGCGGCGGAGGCGCGACCTTCTGCGGCGGAGGCGGCGGCCGGAAGCGCGCGGCGTAGATGAGCGCCACGGCGACGACGTGCTCGCAGTGCGGGCCGGTGGTGTTCCATACCGGGCAGGTGCAGGAGGAAACAACCTTCCCCTCTCCTGGCATGAGTGCCACGTCGTAGCGTTCGCCAGACGGACCCGCGACCTGCGCGCGGATGCGTTCGGGCTCACGTGTCAGGCCGAAAACGCGGCGGCCCTCGGCCACCTCACGGCCTTTCTTGAACGTGGCGGGCTGGACCTCGGCCTTGAAGGCGCGAAGCCACAGTCCGTCTTGCGGGGAGAGAGGGTCTCGGGTGTCAGCGGTGGTTTGCACGGCTCGCAAGGCCCCAGACTCCAATGGGCGGGTCGGGGGGAATCGCCTCGCTTAACACAGCGAAGGCTTCCCCGCGCGTGGGAAAAAAACATGGCGTCCACCGGCGGAGGCCGTCCGCCAGTGCGAAGCTGTGAGATCATCAACGTCCGCCATGTCCTGGTCCCGTCCCAGACCGTCCGCCTCCCGGCCGTTCCCCCCGCGGTC
>NZ_RAWA01000392.1 GCF_003611675.1 Corallococcus sp. CA053C | reverse complement strand
CCCCTGGGAGACCTGCCCGCGCCCGCGTGGCTGACGGCCCTCCTCCAGCCCGGCGCCACCGCTCCCCTCCAGAGCGACGACGCCGTGCGCGGCGCGGTGCGGGACCTGCTCCGCCACGGCGGCTACAAGCCCACCGGCCGCGGCAAGCCCGCCTCCGAGTACCTCGTGCGCGCCTCCGGGGACGGCTCGCTCGGCACCATCAACGCCGCGGTGGACGCGTGCAATGTCGTCTCGCTGCACAGCGGCCTGCCCATCAGCGTCGTGGACCTGGACCGGGCCAAGGCCCCCTTCCGCGTCGGCACCGCCATCCAGGGCGACCGCTACGTCTTCAACGCCTCCGGGCAGGAGATCGACCTGGAAGGGCTGCTGTGCCTCTTCGACGCGGACGGGCCGTGCGCCAACGCGGTGAAGGACGCCCAGCGCACCAAGACGGACGCCACCACGCGCCGCACCCTCACGCTCGTGTGGGGCACGCGCGAGCTGGGCGACCGCAGCGCCCGCGCCTTCGCGTGGTACCGCGAGCTGCTGGAGCGCCTGGGCGCCACCGTCGAACCCGTGAGCTGAAGAGCGGGGCGACCCTACTTCCGGGGTGCTCCGGCCTTCAGCCCCAGCCCGTCACCGGGCTTCAGCCCCAGCCCGTCCAGGATGTGCCCCACCACCACGTCCGGCGGCGGCGTCACGTCCACGGACAGCGCGTCTTCCGGCGGCTCCATCGCGCCCAGCTGGCTGGGCAGCAGCGCGGGCGGCATGAAGTGCCCCACGCGCTCCTGGAGCCGGGCCTGGATGACGGCGGCGGGGGCGTGCAGGTACACCCACCGCTCACGCGAGGCGTCCACGGAGAGCCGCTCGCGGTAGGCGCGCTTGAGCGCGGAGAACGCCAGCACCAGATCCTCGCCCTGGGTGAGCGCCTTCTCCAGCCGCGCGCGCAGCAGCACCAGCCAGGGCTGCCGGTCCGCGTCCGTCAGCGGCGTGCCGGAAGCCATCTTCCGGCGGCTTTCCGGTGAATGCAGGTCGTCCGCATCCTCAAAGGACCAGCCCAGCCGGTCCGCGAGCGCCTGTCCCACCGTGGACTTTCCGGTGCCTGAAACGCCCATCACGATGATCACCATGCGGTGCCGCCTCCCGGAAGCTCGCGCGTCCTCCCTGCCGCGACCTTCCTGCATCCAACGTCACGCGAGCAGCGCGGTCGATGATCATACAAGTGACCCTGGATGATCGTCCCATGAGCGTCCGCTGCTCAACGCCCTGCCGCCCATCCCCGCGGTGTGCTACCGGTGAGTGGCTACCCTGGGCGACAACATGATCTTCGCAGGCGCAACACCCGGCCGGACCTTCGTCCGGTTCCTCCTGGCCACGGGCCTCCTGACCCTCGTGACGATGGCGGCCTGCCGTGACCCGGCCACCGCGGCCGGCACCGCCCTCTTCGTCACCACCGAGTTCGAGCCCGCGCTGAACCTCACGCAGCTGCGCGTGTCCGGCACCGTGGCGGGCGGCATGGACGTGCCCACCACGCTGCTGCCGGAGACCGCCGAGCGCGCCCTCCAGAGCGGCGAGAGCTTCCGCGTCCTCCTGAACGATGCCCCCGATGGCACCCAGGCCACCGTGCGCGTGGAGGGGCTGCGCGACGGCGCCGTGCTCGCCACCGGCGAGGCCACCGCGAGCGTGCGCGACGGCTACGAGGTGGAGGTCACCGTGCGGCTGTCCTCCGGCCCGACGCCGGACGGCGGAACGGGCGACGGCGGCACTCCGGATGCGGGCCCTGGCACCTTCTGCGTGGACTGCCGCGACGGCTGCTGCCGCGAGGGCGTGTGCACGGCTCGCACGTCCCGCACCTGTGGCGTGGGCGGTGTGGCGTGCTCGGACTGCACCGAAAACAAGGCCGACACCTGCACGGCCCAGGGCACCTGCGCCTGCGGCAACGGCCCGGCGTGCGGCGCCAACGCCAGCGCCTGCTTCGGCGGCCGGTGCATGTGCGGCCTCGGCGGCGCGTGCGCCCCGGGCCTCGCGTGCCTGGGGGGTCAGTGCCGCTGCGACCCGTCCACCTGCGCGGGCTGCTGCATGAACAACACCTGCGTCATCGGCACGGACAAGAACGAGTGCGGCAAGGGCGGCCAGGCGTGCAAGAAGTGCGACAAGCTGTGCAAGCCCGACGGCACCTGCGGCTGACGCCGCACCGCTACCACACGGTGAAGGGGCGCGAGCTTCCCGAGTACGGGTGCACGCGCCCATCCCAGCCGGACTTCCAGTTCCCCTCGTGCACCAGCCGGTAGGTGCCCGGCGCCGTGTCCAGGGGGATGGGCCAGTCGATGCGCACGTGCGAGCACGCGAGCGTGGGCACGCAGTACTCGCGCTGCCAGTGGTACAGCGCGCCGCCCTCCCCGTCGTGCGCCACGTCCCGCCACGTCCCGTCCGGCTGACGCCGCTGCACGCGCAGGTACGTGCCTCCCAGCTTCAGGTTGTTGCGCGGATGGCCCGCCCAGAAGGTGGCGCTCGCCGTCTCGCCCCGGGCGTACGCGGGCTTCGCCTCCTCGACGATGTCGCCGAAGTCCACCCACAGGAGCTTGTCGTCGAACACCACGCCGGGCTGCAGCCCCACCACGGCTCCGCGCAGGTCGCGCGGCGTCGGTCCCGGCGGCACGGGCGCCCCGTCGCGCAGCGCCCCGGCGAGCCCCGTGAAGGACTGCTGCAGCGCCGCCAGCGTCCACGGGCCGAAGTGCGTGGACGCGCCCTCGTAGTCCTGGCGCGCGTACTCCTCGCGCGTGGCCACGTAGCCCGCGTAGGCGTTGGACAGCCCGGAGATGACCACGTCCGTCACGCCCGTGCCCTGCAGCTGCGCGAGCACCGTCTCACGCAGGCGCCGGCCCGCCATGGTGGTCAGCTCGAAGGGCACGGCGACGAGCGCCAGCGGCCCCACCGTCACCAGCTGCAGGGGCAGCACCTCCGGGGACCACGGGTAGGGCTTCATGCTGCCCATCTCCAGGACGATGGGCTTCTCCGCCTGACAGGGCGTCGTCACCACCGCGCAGGTGAACTGGCTCCACAGGTCGTGCACGGACTCGCACGTGGCGCCCTCCGCGCCGAAGCCGGGCCCGTCCTCCGCGCCCGCCAGCATCGACACGCCGATGGCCGCCGGACACGTGCGGTGGGGCGCGCCGTCCGTGAGCGCGGGCGCCACGTCCACCGCGTCCATCTTCACGTAGATGTGCCGGTAGTCCACGCCGCCCAGGAGCGGCATCGCGGCGGTGGCCCACAGGTGCGCGGCGAAGTCGTACTGCTTGCGCGCGGACAGCTCCGCGTCCTCGAAGTCATTCGCGCCGCCGCCGTTCGTCCCGCCCAGGATGTTGGGCGTGACGTCGCCCTCGTTCGCGTTGGCGAAGGCCGCGACGAAGGTGTCCGGGCCTCCCGGTGTGAGCCCGCCCTCCCCCGCCTCGAAGTAGCGCGACGCCAGCCCCTTGTTGTCGCCGCTGATGAGGGTGTTGGTGTTGCCAAAGGACGTGCCGTGCACAGCGAACCAGTTGACGAGGCCCAGCTCGTGCCCGTCCGTGCGCGTCAGCCGCAGCAGCGTCATGCGCGGGTCGACGTTGTCCGGGTAGCGGGCGCGCTCGGCGGCGGGGTTTCGCAGGTAGGCGTCCGGGGAGCGGTTGGCGCTCGCGCCCCTCAAGTCGCCCGACGCCAGGCGCAGCGAGCCCTCGGCCAGCCGCGCGTTGGCGCGGAGGATGGAGTCCACGATGCCGGAGACGATGGCCTCGAAGTTCTGCGGCACGAAGCCGAAGGTGGTCAGGTTGTAGAGCGTGTAGTGGCTGAAGCCGCCCACCCCCGCGTGCGTGTGCGTGGCGCTCAGGACCACGTTGTCGTCGGAGTACACGTCCCCCAGCTTCGCGCGCAGCCGCTCCACCACCTGCTGCTTCACCGCCTGGAACAGCTCGCCCAGGTCCGCGCTGACGAAGGCCACGCGCCGGCCGTTGCACGGCGAGGCGATGACGAACGCGCGCGAGGACAGCCGCAGGTGGATGCCTTGCGTCTTCTGCGCCACCTGCGCGTAGCCCATCATCCCCACCTCCGCCGCGGGGCCGGTGATGTCGGAGCGCGCCGTGCCCAGGAGGAAGCGCGCGGAGCCCGCGCAGGCGTCCTCCGTCACGGCTTGCGCCGTCAGGGCCTCCGCCGCCCCGGCTTCCGGCAGCAGGCCCGCCCGGGTCGGGCCCAGTGCCAGCGCGCTGCCCAGCAGCAGCCCGAGCACGGGGGCGAGGCGAACAGTCAGCGGGCGCATGGCATCCTCCAGGGTCCCCGGGCAGGGCCTTCAAGCAGGCGCTGTCGGGAGCGAACGTCGGCCCGTCAGCAGGGGGAGGGCCCCAGGTTGGACCCATTGCCTCGAAGAAGGCAGTGCGAACGACGGCAGGCCGTCCAGCGCACCACAATCGAACAGGGGAACGCGGGGATTTCAGTCCGGTGCGCGGCAGCGGCCCGGCGGCCTGCTCCCGGCGGAGGCGTCAGGCCACGCGCGCGGTGCGCACGGCGGCGTGCAGGGCCACGTGGAAGGTGGCGCCGTGGCCCGGCGCGGAGTCCACGCTGATGCTGCCGCCCAGCGCGCGCACGATGGTGTCGCAGATGGACAAGCCCAGGCCGGTGCCCTGGCCCGGCGCCTTGGTGGTGAAGAACGGATCGAAGATGCGGCGCACGTGCTCCGGCGCGATGCCCCGGCCCGTGTCGCGCACGTCCACCACCACCCGGCCGTCGGCGTCCACGCGGCTGATGAGGCGGATTTCGTGCGCGTCCGTGAGGCCCTCCGGAATCGCGTGCGCGGCGTTGATGACCAGGTTGAGGAACACCTGGAACAGCTTGCCCTCGTTGCCACGCACCGCCGGCACGTTGCCGTACTGCTTCACCAGCCGGGCGCGCGGCCGGATTTCACTGGCCGCCATCTGCGTCACGGAGTCCAGCACGCGGTGCAGGTCCACCGGCTCGTCGTGCGCGTCGTCCACGCGGGAGAAGACCTTGAGCTGGCGGACAATCTGGCGCATCCGCTCCGAGCCCTCGCGCGCGTCCTCCAGCACCTGCTGGTACTCCAGCAGCTCCTCGGCGCCCAGGGGGCGGGGCATGGGGCCCAGCGCGCGGTGCAGGAAGTCCAGGTTGGAGAGCACGTAGGACAGCGGGTTGTTGAGCTCGTGCGCGATGCCCGCGGCCAGCATGCCCATGGAGGCCAGCCGGTCCCCGAGCATGAGCTGCGCCTGCATGTGCTTGCGCTCGGTGAAGTCGCGCGCCACGGTGACGCGCGCGGGCACTCCGTCGAAGAGCACGCCCAGCGTCACCAGGTCCGCGCTCACCACCTGCCCGTCGCGGCGCACCAGGGGCACCTCGTGCGAACGGGCCGCGAGCCCTCCGTCCTGCGCCTCCTCCAGGTGGCGGCGCGCCACCTCCTGGTCCTCGCGGCGCACCAGCCCCAGCAGGTGCCGGCCGAGCAGCTCCGCCGGGTCCTGGTAGCCCAGGTAGCGGGCCATGGCCGGGTTCACCGACAGGAGCATGCCGTCCGTCGTGTGCACCACCACGGGGTCCGGGAACCCCTCGATGAGCAGGTGGAAGCCCGCCTCCGTGCGGCGCAGCGCGGTCTCCGTGCGCACGCGCAGCGCGTCCGTGGTGTGCTGCTCCAGCGCCAGCGACAGCGCGCCGGCCGCGCCGGACAGGAGCTTCACCTCCACGTGCGACCAGGCGCGGGCCTCGTCGCAGTTGTCGAAGCCGATGAAGCCGAACAGCTCCCGGTGCACCGTCAGGGGCAGCACCAGCAGGGAGCGGATGCCCTGGTCCAGCAGCACCGGCGCGATGCCTTCACCGAAGACGTCCGGCGAGCCCTGCACCGCCTCGCCCCGGCGCAGCTCCTCCAGCTGGTGCAGCCGGAAGGCCTCGTCCACCGGCGCGCCCTGCGTGTCCGGGTTTTCCAGCTCGCGCGACACGCCGGGCGCGGCCCACTCCGCGCGCTGAGACTGGAGGATCCGCCCGGCGCCGTCGCGGTGGAACTCGAAGACGTAGGCGCGGCTGGCGCCCGCCACCCGGCCCAGCGGCTCCAGGATGGCGTTGTAGAGGTCGCCCGCGGACTCGGGCTCCAGGAGCCGCCGCTGCACCTCCACCATGGCGCCCAGGTAGCGCTCGCGCGTGGTGGCGGCCTCCTCCGCGAGCCTGCGCGCGGTGACGTCCACCAGCGTGCCCAGCACGCCGCCCAGGCGCTCCGGGTCGCCCGTGGCGGACACCTCCACCCAGCGCGGCTGCGGACCGCACACGAGCCGCAGCTCCAGCCGCGCCGGCGAGTCCCCGCGGGAGATGGCCATGCGAAAGAGAGCGCGCGCCTGATCCCGGTCCTCCGGATGGAACAGGTCCACCAGCGCGCGGCCCTTCCACGCCTCCGCGGACGTCCCCACCAGCCGCTCCCAGGCGCGGCACGTCAGGACGAGCCGGCCCGCGGCATCCAGTTCGAAGACGACCTCGCGAAGCAACGACCCGGCGCGCTGGAAGCGGCGGGTGTCCACGAGGTCGCTCGCCACGGAGGTCTGCCCCGGCGTGGCGCCGATCCCCGTCTCGCGTTGCTCCTGGGACACCGAGGCCTCCTCACGACTGAAACGGGGCCGTGCAGGGATGAGAGGACAACCCACCCGGTTCCCCCGGGCACCCGCCCCCTCTTCCGTTTCATCGAGGACCGAAGCATACGTCGGTCGAATGTTTCAAAGTCAATGGACCTTCCCGTGACTCAGGGATTCCCCTCAGGGTCTGGAGGCTCCCAACCCCCTGGCATTCCCGAGCGCGGGCGATGGCGACGGTCACCGAGCAGGCGTGCTGGAGATCCACCCACGATGCCCCACGCGGGCACGTCCCGCGTGACGATGGCGCCCATGCCGACGACAGCGTGGTCGCCCACGGTGACGCCGTCGGTGATGCCGGCGTTGGCGCCCACCCAGACGTCCTGACCGATCACGATGCCCTTCGACGTGACGGGTTGGTCGCGCACGGGGCGGTCCGGCGCGAGCCCGTGGTCGAACGCGTAGAGCGCGGCGCCGCTGGCGATGCGCGTGCCGTCGCCAATGCGGATGCCCACCGTGCCGCCGTCCAGGCTGACGCGCGCGTTGAGGCTCACGCGAGACTCCAGGACCACCGGGCCGTGGACGAAGGCATCCGCGGCGATACTGCACCCCGGTCCAATCCTCACGGTCCGGCCGGGCTCCGCGAAGATGCGTGCTTCGGGGGCGATGAAACATCCTTCCGCGATTTCAACCGTCTCCAGCTCGCGCAGGCGGTCCTGCACCTCGCGCTGCCAGGCGTCCGCCCACTCGCGGTGGCGCGGCTTGAGGACGAAGTAGAGCCACGGCATCCAGGACAGCCGCAGCTTGTGCTGTTGGCGGCGTTGCGCTTGGAGATCCACGGGCCAATGACTACCACGGCCCGGGTCTTCCGGCCGGTGTCAGCTGGCGGCGGGGACGACGGTGAAGTGGCAGCGCTCGCGCTCGGCGGCCACGGCGTCCGTGTCCATGGGGATGGGCTGGAGGCGGCAGAGCATGTCGTCCGGCTCCCATGGGTACGGCTGGCCGTCCAGGCGCACGCGCCCTTCGGCCACGGCGCGGGTGGCCTCCACGAGCGGCAGCGGGGACAGGTCGCGCATCAGCGCCTCGAAGCGGCCCTGGCGCTCCGGGGTGGAGAAGTGGAAGCGGGAGCGGGCGACGACGGCCAGGTGGTACCACATGGGCCGGAACGCGAGCCCCGCGAGCCCCAGGCGCTGGGCCATGGTGAGCAGCGACTCCGTCGTCTCGCGCGACAGGCCCAGGCCGGGCACCTCCTGGCCGGGGAGCTGCGGGCGCGTGTCGCTGAAGCGCGCGCGCGGGTGGCGCAGGCTCAGCCAGTTGGCGAAGAGGAACGTCTCTCCCTGGAGGACCTTCTTCTCCAGCACGGAGTCCGACAGCAGGTGCTCCTGGCCTCCCGCGTGGCCCAGCACCTTGATGCGGTCGCCGGTGCCGCCGGTGGAGGACACCTCCACGCGCAGGCGGCTGTAGCCCAGGCGCTCCACGTACGACAGCAGGCCGTAGCGGAAGAGGGCGTACTCGATGCCCTGCGCGGTGTAGTGGCCCAGCACGCGCGGCTGCACCTCCGGCCCCAGGCGCAGGGGGCCTTCCAGGTCCTCCAGCGTGATGGGCTCCTCGCCCGCGAGCATCCCGGGCGGGCCGCCTTCCGGATCGAGCAGGTGCGCGATGCGCTGGAAGCGCGCGCTCAGCGGATCATACCGGGCGGTGATGCGCTGATGGCCCAGGCCCGCGAGCACCAGCACGGTGCCGGCGAAGAGCTTCCAGGACTCGGCGTGGTAGCCGCCGCCGGGCAGCCACACGCTGGCGAGCCCCCGGAGCGCGGAGGCGATGGCCACGTCGCGCTTGCGCGCGCCCGCGAGCGTGATGCCCACGCGCCCGAAGCGGTCCCCGGCGAGCACGTCCCCGCCCGCGATGACGAAGGTGATGTCCGAGCGGGGCATGCGAGCGAGCAGGTCCTTCACCTTCTGCACGTAGAGGGCGTCGTCGCACCGGTCCGGCACGCGCGTCTCGTCCACGCCGGGGGGCAGCGAGCCCCAGTCGCTGCCGGACACGGAGCCGATCCACACCTTCGGCTGGCCGGCGAGGCACGCGGCGGTGCCGTCCGGAGGGTGCGCGTCCAGGTCCAGCACGGCCACGGAGCCGTCGAAGCCCGAGGCGCGCAGGTCCGCCACCGCCACGGCGATGTCGTTGACGGTGCAGAAGCCGCCGCCCCGTTCCGGCCGCGCGTGGTGGAAGCCGCCGGCCATGTTCACGACCGGGCCCTGTCGCGCGAGCGCCAGCCGGGCCGCGCCCAGGGTGCCGCCGCACACGAGCCGCACGCTGTCGAGCAGCGCGTCCACGGGGACCTCCGACGGATCGGTGGCGTAGATGCGCGCGAGCGTCGCGGGGTCGGAGAGGGACTCCAGGTAGCGGGCGTCGTGCACGCGCGCGAGCTGGGCGTAGGACACCGGCACGGGGTGGCGGACGTCCACGGCGCGCACCACGCCGGCCTCCAGGAGATACCAGGTGGTGAAGTCGGTGCCGCGCGGCTCGATGCCCACGGAGGACTCGATGCCGGACAGGGGCAACCGGTAGGCCTCGTCGTAGAAGACGTGCACCCGGCCGCGTCCCAGGCCCAGCCGCCACAGCCAGCCCTGGATCATCCGCGCCTCATCGGAGCAAGCGGAGCAGACGGAGCCGCTTGCTCCGATGAGGCGCGGATGATCCAGGGCTGGC
>NZ_RAWA01000391.1 GCF_003611675.1 Corallococcus sp. CA053C | reverse complement strand
GCCGGGTGGTGGTGGCGGTGGCATGCGGCGCGGCGGGTTCTGATCACTTGCAGCCAGCACAGGGGAAGGAGGAGAGGCACATGGACGCTCAGACAGCGAAGGCGCCACCGGTCGTGCAGCTCCGGGGCGTGAGCAAGGTGTACAAGACGGGCGACGTGGAGGTGCGCGCCCTGCGCGGCGTGGACTTCACGGTGGAGCCGGGCGAGTTCGTCTCCATCATGGGCTCCAGCGGTTCGGGCAAGTCCACGCTGATGAACATCCTGGGCTGCCTGGACCGGCCCACCTCCGGCGAGTACCTGCTCCAGGGGCGGGACGTGGCCCGGTTGGATCGGGACGGCCTGGCGCGCGTGCGCAACCGCACCCTGGGCTTCGTCTTCCAGAGCTTCAATCTGCTGGCGCGCACCACGGCGCTGGAGAATGTGGAGCTGCCCATGCTGTACGCGGGCGTGCCCTCCAAGGAGCGGCGCCAGCGCGCGAAGGAGGCGCTGGAGCGCGTGGGGCTGGCGGCCCGCCTGGATCACCACCCGAAGCAGCTCTCCGGCGGTCAGCAGCAGCGCGTGGCCATCGCGCGCGCGCTGGTGGGACGGCCTCGCGTCATCCTCGCGGACGAACCCACGGGCAACCTGGACTCGCGCACCACGGTGGAGGTGATGGCGCTGTTCCAGCAGTTGCAGAAGGAGGGCCTGACGCTGGTGCTGGTGACGCACGAGCCGGACGTGGCCGAGTTCACGCAGCGGGTGGTGGTGGTGAAGGACGGGCGCATCGTGAAGGACCAGCGGCAGTCGCCACAGCCCGCGGTGGTCCCGGCGGAAGAAGAGGTGGGGACATGAACCTGCTGGAGACGCTCATCCTGGCGCTGCGGGCGCTGTTGCGCTCCAAGACACGCTCGGTGCTCACCGCGCTGGGCATCATCATCGGCGTGGGCGCGGTCATCGCCATGGTGGCCATTGGCGACGGCGCGAAGGCCAGCGTGCAGAAGGTCTTCGACGCCATGGGCACCAACATGCTCATCGTCCTGCCGGGCTCGTCCCGCTCCGGTGGCGCGCGCGGCGGCTTTGGCAGCCAGCCCACCATCACCTGGGACGACCTGGAGGCCATCCGCACGCAGCTGCCCAGCGTGCGCGGCGCGGCGCCGGAGATGCGCTCCAACGCGCAGGTGTTCTCCGAGGACCAGAACTGGAACACCAGCATCATCGGCACGACGACGGATTACTTCATCGTGCGCAGCTGGACCATGGCGCAGGGCGCGCGCTTCACGGACGCGGACAACGAGGCGGGCGCGAAGGTGGCCGTGATGGGCCAGACCGTGGTGGACAACCTGTACGGCAAGGGCTTCAACCCGGTGGGCCAGGTCATCCGCATCAACAAGACGCCCTTCACCGTGGTGGGCGTGACGGCGCCCAAGGGCCAGTCCCCGGTGGGCCAGGACTTCGACAACACGGTGTTCGTGCCGGCCACCACGTTCCGCCGGCAGGTGCAGGCGCAGAGCCTGGGCACCTTCATCACCGGCGCGGTGTTCGTGCAGGCCGCGTCCGGGGACCTGACGGCGAAGGCGCAGGCGGACGTGACGCAGCTGCTGCGCGAGCGGCACCGGCTGGGGGAGAACGACCCGGACGACTTCGACGTGCGCAACCTGGCGGAGGTGGCCAGCGGTCAGCAGCAGAGCACGGAGACGCTGAGCCTGCTGCTCGCGGCCATCGCGGCGGTGTCGCTGGTGGTGGGCGGCATCGGCATCATGAACATCATGCTGGTGAGCGTCACCGAACGGACGCGCGAGATTGGCGTGCGCGTGGCGGTGGGCGCTCGTCCGCGCGACATCCTGGCGCAGTTCCTCATCGAGGCGCTGACGCTGGCGGTGCTGGGCGGAATCATTGGCGCGGCGGTGGGCCTGGGCGTGGCGAAGCTGCTGGCCGCGCAGTTCGGCTGGCCCATGCTGGTGCGCCCGGACGTGGCCCTGCTGGCCATTGGTTTCAGCGGTCTGGTGGGTGTCGTCTTCGGCCTGTACCCGGCGCGCAAGGCGAGCCTGTTGGATCCCATCGATGCCCTGAGGTACGAGTGATGCGCGCGCTTCCGTTGACGCTCTCCCTGTGGGTGCTGCCCGTGGTCGCCAGCGCCCAGGCTCCGGCGCCCCAGGCTCCGGCTGCTCCGGCCACGCCTCCCGCGGTGCAGCAGTCCCTGACGGTGGCGGGCTCCGAGGGGCGCGTCATCTCCCTGTCGGAAGCGGAGGCCGCGGCGCGCGAGCACCAGCCCACGCTGCGCTCGGCGCAGGCCGGCACGGATGCGGCCCGGGCGCGGGTGGACCAGTCCTTCTCCAGCTTCCTGCCGCAGGTGAACGCGAACGCCAGCTACACCGTGGGCACGAGCAACCGCGACGTCATCCAGGCGGTGCCCGGCAGCCCCACCGGCGTGGTGTCCAACTCCACGCGGCGCTTCAGCGGCGGCGTCAGCGCCAACCAGCTCATCTACGACTTCGGCCGCACGTCCGGGCGCTACAACGCGTCGAAGGAGAGCGCGGGCGCGCAGGAGAACTCGCAGCAGCAGGTGCTCCAGGACGTGTTGCGCGACGTGCGCACCGCGTACTTCAACGTCCTCACGCAGAAGGCGCTGCTGGGGGTGGCGCGCGAGACGCTCCAGAGCGAGGAGGCCCGGCTGGGGCAGGTGAACGCCTCCGTGCAGGTGGGCACCCGGCCTGAAATCGACCTGCTCCAGCAGCGCACGGCGAGGGCCAACGCGCAGGTGCAGCTCATCCGCGCGCAGAACGCCTACGCCACCGCCAAGGCGCAGCTCAACCAGACCATGGGCGTGGAGACGTCCACCGACTACACCGTGCAGGACGTGTCGGTGGCGGCCATCACCGGGGAGGACGGGGCGCTGGACGCGCTGGTGCTGCGCGCGCTGGAGTCCCGCCCGGACGTCGCCGCGCGCGAGCGGCAGGTGCGCGCGCAGGAGCTCCAGGTGAAGGTGACGAAGGGCGGCCACTGGCCCAGCCTCAGCGCCACGGGCAACGTGTCCGACGTGGGGGAGAACCCCTTCAACGGCGCGACGCTGAGCGCGTCGGGCGGGCTGTCGCTCAACTGGGCGCTGTTCCAGGGTGGGCTCGTCAACGCGCAGACGCGCGAGGCCAACGCCAACCTGCGCGACCTCCAGGCGCAGAAGGACTCGCTGCGCCAGCAGGTGCGGCTCCAGGTGGAGCAGGCCCGGCTCAACGTCGTGGCCAACCGCGAGGCGCTCACCGCCGCGGACGAGGCGCAGGCGAACGCGCGCGAGCGGCTGCGGCTGGCGGAGGGGCGCTACCGCGCTGGCGTGGGCAACATCATCGAGGTCAGCGACGCGCAGGTGGCCTTCACCAACGCCGCCGCCCAGCAGGTGCAGGCGACGTACGCGCTGGCCACCTCGCGCGCGGAGCTGGCGCGGGCCCTGGGCACCGTGGAACTCAGCACGGTGGCCTCCGCGCGCTAGCCCTGCAGGGCCGTGTCCGGGTTGGCTCTGAAACATGAGCCAACCCGGAAGGGTGGCAGTGGCGGCAGGATGCCGGAACACCGTAGGAAATGGCGGCTCCAACGTGCTGGGTCACCTGCCGAGATGCCCGAAAAAGCGTGTGGATGGACCCGAAGCGGGGCATTCTCCGAGGGCGCCCCGTCTCAGAAGTGGCCCGGGTGTCGGGCTTGCCCGGACTCCGAAAGTCCACCTCCCGCGCAGCGACCCTATGGGTGAACAATGGGAGGCTGACCCGGCAAGTTCTGTCTGTCTGCCTCTATACGTCCTATGCCGTCGACCGAACGTTTCGGGTCGGCAAGCAAAGGCATGGACAAGAAACTCGCAACCACCATCGGCGCATCCGCACGGGTCGCCCGGGGCCGCATGGAGCTGACGCAGGCCGACGTGGCCGAGCGGATCGACGTGGCCACGGAAGTCTATGGCCGCCTGGAACGGGGCGGCATGCTCCCCAGCGTCCAGACCCTGCTGAAGCTGTGCCACGAGCTGCACGTCTCCGCGGATGAGCTGCTGGGCCTGGCGTCGCAGGGCGCTCCCGCGTCCCGCGCCAGCGAAGCCCCTCCGCCCACGCCCGAGCGCCCGGAAGTGCGCCGGCTGCTGCGCAGCGTGCGTCAGCTGGACCCCGCCCAGGTGAAGCTGCTGGGTCTGGTGGCCAATGCGCTGACGCGGCGGTAGGCCGCGCGCGCTGGCCGCCCCGCTTCCCGCTCTCCCTAGAGGTTCGACAGGACGCGATCCAGGTCGGCGGGCCGCACCGGCTTGGTGAGGTGCAGGTCGAACCCGGCCTTCAGGGCGCGCTCGTAGGCCTCCGGTTCCGCATGGCCGGTGAGCGCCACCAGGCGCACGTGCTGCCCCACCCGGGCGCGCAGCGCGGCCGCCACCTGGTAGCCGTCCACCCCGGGCAGCCCGATGTCCACCAGCGCCAGGTCCGGTGCGTGCTCCAGGGCCAGCGCCAGGCCCTGCACGCCGTCCGGCGCCACCGCCACCTGGTGGCCCCACAGCTCCAGCAGGTCGCGCATGGACTGGCGCGCGTCCGAGTTGTCCTCCACCAGCAGGATGCGCCGCGCCCGCCGTGCGTCCAGGACGTTGTGGCCGGCGAGCTGGGGGACGCGCTCCGGGGGCAACAGCGGCAGCTTCACCACGAACTCGCTGCCCGCCCCGTAGCCGTCGCTCATCGCCTCCACGCTGCCGCCGTGCATCCGCACCAGCGTGCGCACCAGCGTGAGCCCGATGCCCAGGCCTCCGCGGGAGCGCTCCAGGGACGTGTCCGCCTGGGCGAACAGCTCGAAGACGGCGGGCAGCTTCTCCGGCGGGATGCCGATGCCGGTGTCCTTCACGCGGAGCACCGCCTGCGCGGTGCCGTCCACGCCCTCCTGGGACAGGTCCACCGTGACGGTGCCCTGGTCCGTGTACTTGGCCGCGTTGTCCAGCAGGTTGGTGAAGACCTGCTCCAGCCGCGTGGCGTCCGCCTCCATCCACAGGGACGTGCGCGGCAGGCGGACCTCCAGCTTCAGGCCGCGCGCCTCCACGCGGGGGCGCAGGATGGAGAGCACCTGCTGGAAGCTCTCCACCAGGTCCAGCGGCTCCTTGCGCAGCTCCACCTTGCCGCGGGTGATGCGGCTGACGTCCAGCAGGTCATCCACCAGCCGCGCCAGGTGGTGCGTCTGGCGCTGGATGATGCCGTGCATGCGCGCTTCCCGCGTGTCCGCGGACGCCTTGCGCTCCAGGATGCCGATGGACGTCATGATGGCGGCCAGCGGGTTTCGCAGCTCGTGGCCCAGCATGGCGAGGAACTCGTCCTTGCGCCGGTCCATCTCAATCAGCTGATCCGTGCGCAGGCGCGCCTGCTGCTCCGCGTGGCGCAGGCGCAAGAGCGAGCGCACCGTGGCGATGAGCTCCGACGGCTCATAGGGCTGGGTGAGGTACGCGTCCGCGCCGCCCTCCAGGCCCTGCACCTTCTTGTCCGGCGTGACGAACGTGGCGGACGTGTGCATCACGGCGATGGAGGCCGTGGACGCGTTGGAGCGCAGCCGGGCGCAGACCTCGTAGCCGCTGATGTCCGGCAGCTTCACGTCCAGGACGATGACGTCCGGGCGGTGCTTCTCCGCCATCAGCAGCGCCGCCATGCCGGTGGCGGCCTCCAGCACGTGGTAGCCGGACATCTCCAGGATGCGGTTGACGAGATACCGGTTGGCATCGTCGTCATTCACATTGAGGACGGTGGCCAGACGCTGTTCAGCCACGGGGGTTGACCTCCCTCAGGTCCCGTGTGCCCAGGCCCGCCTTGGTCAGCGCGTCGCGGATGCGCGTGATGGCCACCTCGCGGCTGAGCGTGTGCTTGGCGAGGATGGCGGACGTCTCCCGCGACAGGCGCTGGCGCTCCGACTCCTGGAGCTGGTGGGACGTGTGCAGGATGATGGGGATGTCGCGCGTGCGCGGGTCCGCCTTCAGCTCGTCCAGCACGTCGAAGGCGGTGATGTCCGGCAGGACGAAGTCCAGGAAGATGAGGTGCGGGGAGCGCTCGCGCGCGAGGCGCACGCCTTCACGGCCGCCGGCGGCCTCCATCAGCTGGTAGGGCGTGTCCTTCAGCAGCTGCTTGAGCAGGTAGCGGTGCACGTCGTCGTCGTCGATGATGAGCAGCCGCTCCACGGGCCCGGTGCGGGCGAGCGCGGACAGCTTCTTCTGCAGGCGCACCTCGTCCACCGGCTTGAGCCAGAACTCGTCCGCGCCCAGGGCGCGCGCCTTCTGCTCGCGGTCCGTGACGGTGACGACGAGGATGGGGATGTCGCGCGTCTGCTCGCCGTTCTTCATCTCCGCGAGGAAGTTCCAGCTCGTCTCGCCCTCCAGCATCACGTCCAGCACCATGGCGGCCGGACGCACGCGCTGCATCACCTTGCGCGCGTCCTCCACCGTGCGGACGGGCAGCACCTGGAAGCCGGAGCGCGCCAGGTACTTCTCGTAGAGGAAGAGCGTCTGGCGGTCGTCCTCCAGCACCAGCACCGGCGCGCGCGTGGGGTCCAGCGACTGGCTGCGCTGCGCCAGGCCCGTCATCTCCGCGACCTCCGCGTGGACGCGCGGCAGGGTGACGAGGAACGTGGAGCCCTCGCCCAGCGTGCTCTTCACGGAGAGGGTGCCGCCCAGCAGCTCCGTCAGCTTGCGCGCCAGCGGCAGGCCCAGGCCGGTGCCCTTCACGCGGCGCTGCAGGTGGCTGTCCACCTGGATGAACTCCTCGAAGACGCGCTCGTGGTTCTCCGGCGCGATGCCGATGCCCGTGTCCGTCACGGTGAACACCACCGTGTCGTGCGGGCCCGGGGCCACCGTCACGGTGACGGAGCCGGCCTCCGTGAACTTCACCGCGTTGGAGACCAGGTTGCGCACCACCTGGCTGAGCTTGGCCTCGTCCGTCTCCATCTCCAGGGGCTCGCCAGGGCCCTCGAAGTTGAGGGCCACCTTGGAGTCCGGCGGCAGCAGCGGCCGCGTCATGCCGCGCAGCGCGCTCAGGAAGTCGGACACCACGAAGCGGCTGTGGCGCAAGAGCGTCTTGCCCGACTCCACCTTGGACAAATCCAGCAGGTCGTTGACCAGCTCGAAGAGGGACTCGGCGGAGCTGCGGATGAACTGGACCTGCTTCTCCTGCTCCGGCGCGAGCGAGCCGTTGAGCGGGTTGAGCAGCACCTTGGACAGCCCGAGGATGGAGTGCAGGGGCGTGCGGAACTCGTGGCTGACGTTGGCCACCACGCGGCTCTTGATCTCCGACGCGCGCTGGAGGCTCTCCGCCTTCTCGTCCAGGGCGGCGTGCAGGCTCCTGACGCCCTTGTTGGACTCCTCCAGCTCCCGGTTGAGGCGGGAGAGCTCCTCCGCGCGGCGCTTGAGCTCGTACTGCTGGCGCTCCGTCTCGCGGTGCAGCGCGGACAGCTCTCCCAGCGTGGTGCTCACCTGCGACAGCGCGGCGCCGTAGTCCTCCGGGACGAGGCTGCCCACCAGGGCCACGCCGCCCTCGTGCGGCCGGGCGCGGAAGGCGAAGGTGGTGGGCTTCTGGTCGTGCAGGAGGATGAGCTCCCAGCCATCCACCGCCTCGTCGCACGCCTGCACGAGCAGCTTCTCCACCTTGCTCTCGCTGCCAGCGCTGGCGAGGCTGCGCAGGCTCTGTCCCGGCTTGATGCCCAGGATGCGCGCGGCGCGCTCGTCGCGCCAGACCACCGTTCCGTGGGCATCGCAGGACAGCGCCAGCTCGCGGCTGAGGGATTCGAAGATCCCCGGGGCGCGGTCATCCAGTTGCATCATGAGTGAAGCTCCTCCCATGAAATGGGTGCACGGGCGAGCAACGTCCGCGCCTCCGCATGCTCGGATCCCAAAGCCGCCAGCAGGGCGCCCAGGAGGTGGGGAAACGTCAGGGGTGCCAGGCCCCGCTGGGGCCAGAAGCCGGCGTACCAGTGAAGGTGCGCCTCCCACAAATCGGCGCGGTCCAGGGCGAGCGAATCCGAGAGATAGGACAGGTGAAGGCGCACCTCTTGTTCCAGGCGGAGGCGGTTTTCAGGCGTGAGCCCGCTTCCCAGCCGCCGGACCACCTCCTGCACGAGCGCGGGTGTGGCCGCCTCCAGCTGCCAGGCGGGGCCCACCGTATGACGCAGGGCCTCGCGGGCGGATTGGACGTAGGCATGGGGCGGGGTGCCCGGGCCGAAGCCTTCCGCCTGGAGGGCGTGGGCCAGCCCCTCGAAGTGCTGATCCAGATGCAGGGTGCACATGCCGCGCGTGAAGAGCAGGGTGCGCAGCCAGCGCGCGTAGTTCTCCAGGACCGCGGGGCGGTTGGCGTCGAGCGCCTGGACGAGGTAGCGCACGTGGAAGACGGCGTCCTCGTCGCCGAAGCGGCGGGCGCGCTGGGCGCCATAGCGGGCTTCCCAGAAGGGGTCGGCGTACAGGGCTTGGACGGAGGCGGACGCCAGGGACGCGGTCCGGGCCTCGACTTCACGGCTGACCGGCTGCATGGGTTTTCAGACTCCCAGGGTGCGGCAGGCGGAGGAGACCAGCTCCCGCGCGCTCTTGCCGAAGAAGGACACGTCCAGCTCTTCGTGCAGGACGGGTCCCCAGTCGAACGCGAGCCCGCCCACGGCGATGGACAGGTTCGGTGCGACCTGGCGCACCTTGCTCACGGCGTCGCGCAGCTGGGGCAGGTGGAAGGGCATGGTGACGGAGAGGGCCAGCAGGTCCGGGGGCGACTCGCGCACCAGCCGGGCCAGGTGATCCGCGGGGACGTTGGCGCCAATGAAGCGCACGTCGAAGCCGGCCATCTCCAGGAAGTCGCTGGCCATGCGCGCGCCCACTTCGTGCAGTTCGCCCTCCACGCACGCCATCATCACGACCTTGCCGTTGGACGGGTCGCGGGGCAGGTGGCGGTACAGGTGGGCCAGCACGTACTGGGAGATGGCGGTGGCCATGTGCTCCTGGGCCACGGAGATGCGGTTCTCCTGCCAGAGCCGCCCGATTTCGTATTGCGCCGCCTGGATGATCTCCAGATGCACGTCCTGCAGCGGCACGCCGCAGAGCAGTCCTTCGTCCACCAACAGCTTGAGGGCCTCCTGCCGGTTCCCAGCGAGCTGCGCCGCCAGGTACCGCTCCCTCAGCGTGGAAATGACAGGGGTCGCGTGGATCACGGGGTCAGATTGGCCTGAGAACGGGGCAGGGTAGGAGGGAACCTGCATTCGTTAAACCCAGGGTCCAATGCTCGCATCAGGAACCAGACACTTGGCGGGCGGTCCGCGCGAGCGCTCGCCTTTCTGCTTGCTGGGCCAGGGAAGTGGGCGGG
>NZ_RAWA01000390.1 GCF_003611675.1 Corallococcus sp. CA053C | reverse complement strand
GGGCTGGGCGCGTGGGAGGCACCGGGGCGGGGCGCGCGGATGCTGGCGGCGTACCGGCTGCTGCGCACGGCGCTGGGCTTGGGGGAGGCGTCTCGCGCGCCGTACAACCTGCTGGCCACGCGGGACTGGATGATGCTCGTGCCCCGGAGCCGCGCGGAGCACCTGGGCGTCAACGTCAACGCGCTGGGGTTCGCGGGCTCGCTGCTGGTGCGCACGCCGGAGCAGTTCGACGCGGTCGCGGCGCTGGGACCCCTGGAATTGCTGCGCCAGGTTGCGGGCGTCGCTCCGTAGAGGAGGAGACGCAAGCGGCTCAGCCGCAGCGTTCCCCTGTCAGCGCGCACCGGCCTGACGCGCAGGGGGTGAACGGCTGACTCACGCAGCCGGACGCGGGACAGGCGCAGGTGGTGACGTGGTGACTGGTGGCATCACAGCACGGCCCATAGCTGATTTCACCGGGCCCCGGGCCCGCGTCCAGCTCCGTGCCGGCGTCGGTGCCGCCATCGGTGCTGCCGCCATCGGTGGAGGAGCCAGCGTCCGTGGAGGAGCCGGCATCCGTCCCGCTCCCTGCGTCCTCGAATCCGTCCGCGCCAGCGTCCTCGCCGAAGCCGTCGCAGGACTGACTGCGCGACTCCGAGCAGGTGCCGGCCGCGCAGGCCCGGAAGGAGGACGGGCAGCCGTCTGAGGAGTCGCAGGGGCAGGTGTCCACCTGGCCGGAGACGCAGCAGACGGCCCACGTCACCTCACCCAGCGGATCCGGGCCTTCGTACAGCGGGTCGAAGCAGCCCGTGCCGAGCAGGGCGAACACGGCGGCGGTGATCAGTCGGTTCACGTGCGGTTGGGACACCCGACGGGCGCGGTCTGGGACATGCCGTCGGGGCGCGGCTAGTATCCCACACCCTTTTGCAGGTGCGATGTCCCAGGCCACCGGGCCCGGGTGTCTCAACGTCGGACAGGAAGGTCGGACACGCGGATGGCGAGCGGGCTCGGTGCGGAGGAGCTCAGGGAGCTCTACGAGCGCTTTGCGCCCGTGGTGCACCGTCGCGCGCTCGCGCTCCTGGGAAGGGACGCCGACGCGTGGGACATCGTGCAGGAGGTCTTCGAGCGCATGTTGACGGCGGGCGCGCGGTTCCGACGGGAGGCCCGTCCCATGACGTACGTGTACCGCGTCACCACCAACCTGTGCCTCAACGCGCTGCGCACGCGCCGCTCGCGCGAGCCGAAGCTCCCGGAGCGTGAAGAGGCCGCGACCCTCACCCCCAGCCAGTGGGAGGCCGCCGACTTCATCCGCCACCTGGTGGGCCGGATGGGCGAGCGCGAGCTGGAGGTGGCCACGCTGCACTTCTTCGACGGGCTGACGCAGGAGGCAATCGCCCAGATGCTGGACGTGTCGCGGAAGACCATCGTCCGGGACCTGGAGTCCATCCGGAAGAAGGCCGCGGAGCTGGGGCGGCTCCCGGAAGCAGCGGAGGCGGACCGTGGCTGAGCACCTCTCGCGGTTGGAGCTGGACGAGTGGCTGGCGGGGCTGGATCCGTCGGGCCGCATGGGCGTGCACGTGGCGTCCTGCGCGGCGTGCGGACAGCTCGCGGAAGGGATGCGGCAGGCGCGTGAGGAGAGCCTGCGAGCGCCCCGGTCGGCGGCGGTGTTCGCGAAGCTGGAGGCGAAGCGGGCTCGACCGGCCCGGGCGCGTTGGAGCTGGAGTTGGGGAGGACCGCTGGTGGCCGCGCTGGCCGTGGGGCTCGCGCTGATCATCCATGTGCCGCGGGGCACGGAGGACGGCGTGCGGCTGAAGGGGAGCGTGGCGCTGAGCCTCCTGTCCGAGGGAGGCGCGCCAGTGACGAGCGCGAAGCCGGGCGAGCGCGTGACGCTGGCGGTGGGCACCGGCCCGTACCGGAACGTGCTGGTGCTCGCGGTGGACGAGGCCGGCGCGGTGGAGGTGCTCTGGCCCCAGGGCGGACAGACGAGCGGCACGGTGGAGCCAGGAGCCCAGGTGCGTCTGTCACCGGCGCTGGAGGTGACGCCGGGTTCGGTGGCGGTGCAGGCGTTCTTCTCGGATGCGCCCATGCGCGCGGAGGACGCGCGGGCGGTGCTCACGGCGCGCATCGCCGAGGCCCGGACGAAGGGACAGGAACCGCTGGAGGTGGCGACACCCGAAGGCATCGGGAAGGCGAGTGCCCACGCGGTCCTGCGGGTCGCCCGATGACGAGGCGATGCGCCATGGCGTGGCTTCCTTCGTTCGACCTCCGGAGCGGGAAGTGCGCGCGCGGTGATGAAGAGCGCTCCATGACACGGCTCTTCATCACAGGGGCGTGGCTCCTCGCGATCCTCTGCGTGCTCGTAGGCCCGCTCGCGGCCTTCGCGGAGGAAGCCCCGCGCCGCTGGGCGCTGGTCGTGGGGGAGAACCAGGGACTGCCCGGCGAGGAGCGCCTGCGCTTCGCGGAGTCCGACGCGCGGCGGATGCGCGAGGTCCTCCAGGAAGTGGGCACGGTGCCCGCGGAGCGCACCGTCACGTTGCTGGGCACGGATGCCGCGACGCTGCGCGAAGCCCTCTCGCGCTTCCAGGCGCGGCTGTCCTCCGAGGCCTCGTCGCGCGACTGGCTGGTGCTCTACATCTCCTCGCACGCGGGCGACGGCAGCCTGCACCTGCGCGGCACCGAGCTGCCGATGCGCGAGCTGGTGGACTTCCTCAAGGCTGCCCCGGTGGGCGTGGGGCTGCTCATCCTGGATTCGTGTCGCTCCGGACTCGCCACGCGCCTGAAGGGGCTCAAGCCCGCTGGCACGGCCATCGCCATGGAGGCGGCGGAGCTGGAGGGCCGCGTCGTCATCAGCGCGTCGGGTGCGGACGAATACGCGCAGGAGTCGGACGCGCTGCAGGGCTCCTACTTCACGCACCACCTGGCGGCGGGGCTGCGCGGCGCGGCGGATGTGTCCCGGGACGGACGCGTCACGCTGGAAGAGGCCTACCGCTACGCCTACGCGCGCACGCTGGAGTCCACCCTCGTCTCACCCGGAGGCTTGCAGCGCCCCACGTTCCGGATGGACCTGCGGGGACGCGGGGAGCTGATCCTCTCCGAACCGCAGCAGGCGCGCGGACGGCTGACGCTCGACGTGAAGGCGCCGGGCCGCTGGCTGGTCCTCTCCTCGGAGAGCGGCACGCTCGTGGCGGACCTGGAGAAGGGCGAGGGCCCCACGACGCTGGCGGTGGCCCCGGGGGCGTACCGGATCCTCCTGCGCGCGGACGAGGGCTTCCTGGAGCGCGCCGTGACGGTGCCCCTCGACGGAAGCGCCTCCGTGGGCGGAGCCCCCCTGGAGCAGGCCGCGCGGTCGCGGCTCGCGCGCAAGGGTGGGCCAGGGTCCACGCTGCTGCTCGCGGTGGGGCCGTCGTTGACGTCTGGGATTGTCGCGGGCCTGCCGTTCATCGCGGGCCTGGACGTGCGCCTGGAGCGCGAGGGCCGCCTGCTGACGGGATTCGACACGGCGGGGATGGGCCTCGCGGTCCGGCGGGGGGCGGGCCAGCGGGAGCCCTTCCGTCAGACGGAGCTGGAGTGGCGGCTGGGCGCCGGGCCGCACTGGAAGCACGGCCCGTGGACGTTCACCGGAATGCTGGAGGCCGGGGCGTTGGCCGTCTTCCAGAGCGGGCTTCCCTCCGCTGAGACGCGCTTCGGTCTGGAGCCCCTGGCGCTCGTGTCCGGCGGCGTGCGGCTGGCCGAGCGGGGCGGGGTGTCGGCGGTGCTGAGCACCTCCGTCGGGGGCGTGGTGGCGCGGAGGGACTCGGGCGTGTCGCTGGTGCCCAGGGCCTCCGCCTCCCTGATGGTGGGCTTCGCGCTCTAGGCGCTCTCCTCGCTACAAGCCGCTGGAGGATGCGTCCTTCGCGGACGGGTGGAAGTACTTTCCAAGCTGCTCCAGCCTCGGAGTGCCGCCGTTGCCCCGGACCTTGCCCGTCCGCTTCGTGTTCGACTTGAACCAGTCGTACCAGAGCCGGGTCATGTCGGCTCCGGTGGGCTCCAGCACCTCGGCGATGTGCAGGATGAGCTGCCCCTTCTTGTCATACTTCGACCAGAGCGACTCCTTGTAGTCGATGACCCGATCATCCTTCACCCAGGAGTCGAGGACCCACAGCGCGTCCGCCTTGCTCTGGATCAATACGAACGAGTGACTGATGTCCTGGAGCTGCGCGAAGGCAATGACATAGCCGCCGAAGTTCGCGATGCACGTGGCCAGGGCGTAGGACGCGAGGTCATCGCAATTGCCGCCCTTGTACTTCCCCACGAAGGAGGCCATGAGCCCGCTGTCAATCCACCAGTCCACCGCGCCCGGGTCATAATCGGTCATGTGGAAGGTCTGCGCCTCCTCCGCGTCGATCTTCTTCGCGATGCCGCTGTAGTACGACTTCACGTTCGAGTCGTCCCACGTCGCGTGGTTGTTGAGGGCCGGGAAGGGCTTCATCATCGCGCTGACCTCGCCCGCGATCTTCAAGGCCTGGTCCGTGGAACCATCGCCGCGAACCAACCCATTCAGGGTCATGACCGTGGACAGGGCGTTCTTGCTGGTGAGCGGGTCATGAAACCGGACGACAACACGGCTGTCTTTGCTGATCTCGAACATGGCAGGGCCTCGTTCAACCGAAGCTACTCCATCCGCGGGGGCCCGGCCCGCCGGTCGACAGCCCTACAAGACGACGAGTGCGATGGCCAGCAGCGGCAGCGCGCCCTGCATGATGCTGGCCCGCAGGAAGCGGCGGTTGTTGCTCACCAGCACCAGGGCCGCCGCCAGCATGCACCCGCAGCCGAACAGCACGGCCGTGACGCCCGACGTGACGGCCGTGGTGTGCACGAGCGCCACGCCCACGAACACGCCCACGGCGAGGAACAGGTTGTAGAAGCCCTGGTTGAGCGCCATCGACTTCATCACGTCCGCCTCCGCCTGCGACTTCAGCCCGAAGCGCTTCCACACCTTCGGCCGCGTGAAGAGGATGCTCTCCATCACGAAGAACAACACGTGGATGAGCGCGGCGATGACAGCGAAGACCTGTGCCAGTGGCGACATGATGACTCCCCTCCCGGGATGGTTTATTCTGTACCAGTCAGTTCCGAATCTATATTGAAACGGTCGGTACAGAATTGTCAAGGAGGGTGACGTGGCGCGGACGCGTGCGTTCGACGAGACGGTAGCGGTGAGGGCGGCGCTGGGGGTGTTCTGGTCGCGGGGCTACGAGGCCACGTCGCTGGCGGACCTGGAGGCCGCGACGGGGCTGAACCGCTCCAGCCTGTACCAGGCGTTCGACAGCAAGCGGGCGCTGTTCGCGCGCGCCGTCGCGCTGTACCTGCGGGAGGTCATCGCGCCCCGGCTGACGGTGTTCGCCACCGGCACGCCGGGCCTGGAGCAGGTGACGACGTACTTCGAGGCGCTCGCGACGACGATGGGCACCGCGCCGCCGGCCCTGACGCGGCGGGGCTGCCTGCTGGTGAATACGGCGACGGAGCTGGCCCCGCATGACGCCGAGGCCCACCAGGCGGTGGAGGACTACCGGGCCCTGCTGCACGGGCACCTGACGCGGGCGCTGGAGGGCGCGGCGAAGGCGGGTGTGATGCCTCGCAAGACGGTGGCCCGCCGGGTGGAGTTGCTGGTGGGGTCCGTCATCGGCGTGCTCGTCACGGCGCGGGTGGACCCCGCCGCCGCGGCGAAGCTGGCGCGGGCGGCGGCGAGCGAGGCAGCGGGCTGGGCCGGGTAGGAAGGGGCCGGGCTTGTCCGGCCGTTGAAGACTGCTACAAGGGCGCGCGTTACCCCCCGAGGCGCCCGTGCCTCCGTCCCCCGAGGCCCCGATGGACTTCTCCGCGCTCGCGCTGTCACCCCCGCTGCTCCAGGTGTTGGAGGAGCTGGAGTTCCGCACCGCCACCCCCATCCAGGCGCAGACCATCCCGGTGCTGTTGCAGGGCAAGGACCTGGTGGGCCAGGCCCGCACGGGCAGCGGGAAGACGGCGGCGTTCGCGCTGCCCATCCTGCAGAAGATCCAGCTCACCCAGGACCGCCGCCTCCAGGCGCTGGTGCTCTGTCCGACGCGCGAGCTGTGCGCGCAGGTGGCCGGAGAAATCCGCCGGCTGGCGCGGCGGCTGAACGGCGTGCAGGTGCTGGCGCTCGCGGGCGGGTCGCCCATCAAGCCGCAGGTGGAGGCGCTGGAGAAGGGCGTGCACATCGCCGTGGGGACGCCCGGGCGCATCCTCGACCTGTTGGATCGCGAGGTGCTGGACACGCGCTCGCTGGCCACGGTGGTGCTGGATGAAGCGGACCGGATGCTGGACATGGGCTTTCGCGAGGACATGGAGCGCGTGCTGAGCGCGACGCCCTTGAAGCGGCAGACGGTGCTCTTCTCCGCGACGTTCCCGGACGACATCGAGAAGCTGAGCCGCGCGTTCCAGAAGGACCCGGTGCGGGTGTCGTTGGCGCAGGAAGAGGCCGCGCCGGACATCCAGCAGGTGGCGTACGCGTGTCAGCCGGAGGAGAAGCTGGGGGTGCTCCTGCGCCTCCTGAAGCAGCACCAGCCGGCGTCCGCCATCGTGTTCTGCAACTTCAAGGCGGTGGTGGTGGAGCTGACGCGCGAGCTGGTGAAGGCGGGCGTGAGCGCGGACGGGTTGCAGGGGGACCTGGAGCAGTTCGACCGGGACCGGGTGATGGCGAAGTTCCGCAATCACAGCACCCGCGTGCTGGTGGCCACGGACGTGGCGGGCCGGGGCATCGACGTGGAGGCGCTGGACGCGGTGGTGAACTACGAGATGCCCCAGCAGCCGGAGGCCTACGTGCACCGCATCGGGCGCACGGGGCGCGCGGGCTTGCGCGGGCTGGCCATCTCGCTGGTGACGCGCTCGGACAGCCGCAAGGTGGAGGACATCGAGGGCACCACGGGCGTGAAGTTGGAGAAGGGCGACGTGGACGCGCTGGTGCCGGAGAACATGCCGGGCGTGTCGCTCATCTCCGGCTGGGAGACGCTGTCCATCTCCGCCGGGCGCAAGGACAAGATGCGGCCCGGAGACATCCTGGGCGCGCTCACGGGCGAGGCCGGCGGGTTGGCCGCGACGGACGTGGGCAAGATAGAGATCCACGACCACCACGCCTTCGTCGCCGTCTCCAAGCGCGTGGTGAAGGTGGCGTTCCAGCGCCTGAGCGAAGGGCGCATCAAGGGCCGCAAGCACCGCATCGAGCGGGTGAAGTAGCTCGGGCCCCTCAGCCCGGTGCGCTCTTGCGCTCGGTCCAGGACGGAGGCGTCGCTTCCGCGTGCTTCGCCAGCGCTTCGGCGATCTGCGCTTCCTTCCAGCCTGGATCCAACACGGGGCAGAAGTAGCCCGGGCCCGCGCGCTCGCGCACCGCCCAGGCGAAGAAGTCCTGCGCCAGGGTGTGCACCTCCTCCGGGAGGAAGAGGGCCGCGACGTCGTACTCAGTGAAGCGCAGCAGGCCCGGCACGCGCCACTCACGCTCCCAGTCGAAGCGGTAGCTGTAGGGTGCGTTGTGCGCGTCCCCCTGGATGTCCACGAAGGGCGTCACCGCCCACACCGGCTCCTTGTGCGGCTCCTTCGCCGCCAGCGCCTGGTCCAACTGGTGCTTCATCGCCAGGTGCGCCGGGGAGCCGTATTGCACGTACCAGACGGGCCCTCCGCCTTGCGACAGGATGAAGCTCTTGCGGAAGGCGATGCCGTACAGGCTCCGGCGCTGCACCAGCCTGCCGAGCTGATCGATGGGGATCTCGCTGAAGCACACCGAACGGCTCCGGTCCGCCACCTTCGCCTCCCGCCGCGCGATGCCAAAACCCTCCGCGCCCGGGATGAGCGTGCGCGCTCCCAGGATGCTCATCATGTTCTGGTAGGCGTCGTGGTACGGGGGCCCGGGCTTCGTGAAGTGCACCACGAAGTCAGACATGTCCCGCCACTGCGCATTCGCCTGATACCCGAGCATCGACCCGAAGACCCCCACCCGAGTCTCCCGGCCCGGTCACCCGGGTGCAACACGACGTGCCAGGTTGTCTGCGTGCCTGCCTGCAAGACAGACAGGCAGCCCGCGTCAGGGCTGGGGACCGGGGGCGGGGACCCTCGGCCGCGACAGCTGCATCAGCGCGAGCCCCGCGAGCACGGCCAGGGAGGCGACCGCCGCCTCGCGTGCGCTCGCGCCGAAGGCCACCAGCGTCAGGCCCAGCAGCAGCGTGGGCACCGCGAGCAGCGCGTGCGCCGGCCGCAGGTCCCGCTCCCGCCGCAACGACAGCACCGCGAGCGCGGCGGCGGTGACACCGAATTGCATCAGCACCGCGATGGCGGAGAGGGCGAAGAGCTCCGACAGGTCCCCCAGGTTCACGAACCCCATCACCAGCACCCACGTCATCGCGAGCGCCCGCATCGGCACGCCCGACTCCGACATGCGCTCCAGCCCGAACAGAGAGCGCTCCCCGGAGGCCAGCGCGGAGAGGTAGCGCGGCGTCGTCACCAGCATCCCCAGGCAGATGCCCAGCGCGGACACGCTCGTGCCCGCGGACACCAGCCGCTCCAGCCCCGCGCCGCCCCAGACGCTCGCCGCCTGCACCAGGGGCGCCGTCGACTGCGCAAGCCCTGGCAAGGCCGCCACGCAGGCCCACGTCAGGCCCACGTACAGCAGCGCCGACACCAGCAGCGAACCCACCGTGGCCAGGGGCACCGCGCGCTCCGACGAGCGCACCTGTCCCGCGATGACCGGGACGATTTCAAACCCCTGGTAGGCGAACATCACCGCGAGCCCCGCCTTCAGCCAGGACCCTCCCGTGGCGGGCAGGGGGGGCGGCACCTGCCCGGCGGTCGGCAGGAAGAAGAAGGCTCCCAGCAGCGCGGCCAGGGGCACCAGCTTGGCCACGGTGAGCGTCGTCCACGTCCGCGCCGACACGCGGATGCCGGAGGCCACCAGCGCCGTGAGCGACGTCACCAGCGCGGAGGCCAGCAGCCGCTCGCCCACGGGCCCGGCCAGGCCCACCGACGGCGCCAACGCCCGCGCCAGGCCCGCCATCACCGCGGACGTGCTCAGGAAGGCGCTGACATAGGCCACCCACCCGACGAGGAACGACGCGCGCTCGCCGAACGCCGCGCGCGCGAAGACCACGGGCCCGCCGTCCGCGTCGAACCGCCGCCCGAGCACCGCGAACGCGAGCGCCACCGGCACCAGCGCCAGGCCCGTCAGCGCGAAGGCCCACACCGCGGACATCCCGGGGGCTTGGGCGGCGACCTCCGCCGGCGCGAAGAAGATGCCGACGCCCACGATGCCGTTGACGCCCAGGGCCAGCAACTGGAAGGGACCGACGGTGCGGTGGGGGAG
>NZ_RAWA01000038.1 GCF_003611675.1 Corallococcus sp. CA053C | reverse complement strand
CGCCCGCCCCTCCCGGGGAGGGGCGGGCGTTCAAGAGTTGGCCGGGGGCGTTCGGGTGTGTGCAGCCCCCGGGGCCGCTCGTGTATTGTCCGCCGCCCTCCGCCGAGCCCTCACGGCCGGGACAGGGGTGGGGACACTGCCATGAACGCGCACATCTTCCGCGAGTACGACATCCGGGGTCTGGTGGACAAGGACCTCACCATCGAGGTGGTGGAGCTCCTGGGCCTGGGCCTGGGCACCATGATCCGCCGCAAGGGCGGCACCTCCATCGCGGTGGGGCGCGACTGCCGCGAGTCCTCCACGCGCTTCCGCGACGCGCTCGCCAAGGGCCTCACCGCCACGGGCCTGGACGTCTACGACGTGGGCGTGGTGCCGACGCCGCTGACGTACTTCGCGGCCAACACGCTGCCCGTGGACGGCCTGGCCATGATCACCGGCAGCCACAACCCGCCCGAGTACAACGGCTTCAAGATTGGCGCGGGCAAGACGACCTTCCACGGTCACGAAATCCAGGAGCTGCGCCGGCTCATCGAGGCCAAGGACTTCGCCACCGCGACGAAGCCCGGCAAGGTGACGCCCTACGACATCGTCACGCCCTACAACCACTTCGTCCGCCAGACGGTGAAGGTGGGCCGCAAGGGCATGAAGATCGTCATCGACGCCGGCAACGGCACCGGCGGCGAGGTGGCGGTGCCGCTGTTCCGCAGCATGGGCTTCGACGTGGTGCCCCTGTTCTGCGAGATGGACGCGAACTTCCCCAACCACCACCCGGACCCCACGGTGGTGGAGAACCTCCAGGACCTCATCAAGGCCGTGAAGGAGCACAAGGCGGAAGTGGGCATCGCCTACGACGGCGACAGCGACCGCATCGGCGTCATCGACGACCAGGGCAACGTGCTCTGGGGCGACCAGATCATGGTGCTCTTCAGCCGCTACGTGCTGAAGGAGGCCCCGGGCGCGGCCATCGTCGGCGAGGTGAAGTGCAGCTACACGATGTACGACGACATCGCGAAGCACGGCGGCAAGCCGGTGATGTGGAAGGCGGGCCACTCCCTCATCAAGGCGAAGATGAAGGAAGAGCACGCGGAGCTGGCCGGCGAGATGAGCGGCCACATCTTCTTCAAGCACCGCTACTACGGCTTCGACGACGCGGTGTACGCGTCCGCGCGCCTCCTGGAGATCCTCACCCACGAGAAGCAGTCGCTGTCGCAGCTGCTGTCCGACGTGCCGAAGACGTACGCCAGCCCCGAGCTGCGCTTCGACACGAAGGAGGAGAAGAAGTTCGCGATGGTGAAGCGCGCCACCGAAATCCTGCGCGACGCGGGCCACCAGATCATCGACGTGGACGGCGTGCGCGTGACGTTCCCGGACGGCTGGGGCCTCATCCGCGCGTCGAACACGCAGCCCATCCTGGTGCTGCGCTTCGAGGCGAGCACCGAGTCCCGCCTGAAGGAGATCCAGAAGCTCATCGAGAGCACGGTCGCCCGGGCGCAGTCCGAAGTCGGCGCCTGAAGCCCGGCGCTCCACGCGAAGCACGCACAAGGGAGGGAGCTGGCCATGCCGACGCTGGGAATCGACCTGGGCGGGACGTTCATCCGGGCCGCGGTGGTGGATGCGAAGGGCGCGATCATCTCGAGCGCCAAGGTGGCGGTGTTCGACCGCAAGCCGCAGGGCGTGGTGGAGACCATGGCCCAGGCGGCGGCCGAAGCGGTGAAGAAGGCCGGGGTGAAGGTGGACGGCTGCGGCGTGGGCGCGGCCGGGCAGATCCACAAGGACTCCGGCGTCATCTCCGTGGCGCCCAACCTGGGCTGGCGCAACGTGCCCCTGGGCGAGATGTTGAAGACGCGCCTGGGCTACAGCGTGAAGGTGGTGAACGACCTGTCCGCCGCGGCGTGGGGTGAGCTGCACGCGGGCGCGGGCCGTGGGGCGCAGGACATGCTGGTGGCCTTCGTGGGCTCCGGCGTGGGCAGCGCCATCATCGCGGACGGCCGGCTGGTGAACGGCGGCGGCGGCGTGGCGGGCGAGCTGGGCCACATCAAGGTGGTGCCCGGCGGCCGGCTGTGCGGCTGCGGCGAGCACGGCTGCCTGGAGGCGTACGCGGGCGGCCACAACCTCATCGCCCAGACGAAGGAACTCCTGGCGTCCGGCAGCTCGCGCATCATGGAGTCGCTCGTCTACGACGACCCGGAGAGCATCACGCCGGTGACGTTGGAGAAGGCGGCGAACATGGGTGACGCGGGCGCGAAGGAGATCCACGAGCGCGCAGCCCAGTTCCTGGCGCTCGCGGTGGCCAACCAGGTGACCATGCTCAACCCGGCGCGGCTGCTGCTGGGCGGCGGTGTGCTGACGCACTGCCCGGGCATCCGGCAGCGCGTGCTGGACGGCGTCCAGGCGTGGGCGTCGCAGACGTCGCGCGAGGGCCTGCTCGTCGCCGACGCGGAGCTGGGCGACGACAGCGGCATCATCGGCGCGGCGCTGCTCGCGGCGTGAAGGACCCCGGGCGCGGGGTGAGTCCCCCGCGCCCGTGAAGCGCTGAAGCGTGCGCTACGGCTTCTTCGGTGCGGCGGGGCGCGAGTCCACGAGCCGCGCGATGCGGCCCTCCTCGCCCACTGCATACGCCGTGTCATGCGTGCGCGGCGGCGTGGACACGGCATGGAAGCCGGTGGCGTCCAGCGGTGCCCACGTCCTGCCCCCGCCGTCCGTGGACAGGTCCGAGCCCGTGGGCCCCACCGCCACGAGCGTCATCCCCCGGTTGCGCGTCAGCGCGGCCACGCAGGAGCGGTAGCCCCCGGGCGGAGTCCCCGGCGGCACGGTCCACGTCTTGCCCCCATCCAACGTGAGGGCCACGGTGCCAGCCGTCACCTCCGGGTGCTTGTAGTTGCCACCCACCGCGATGCCCGCCTTCGGGCTCCAGAAGTACAGCGAGAAGACGCCCGCGCCCTCGCCGGTGGCCAGCGGTGTCGTCGCGATGTTCCAGGTGCGGCCCCGGTCCGCCGAGTGGAGCACGCGCGCCGCCGAGCCCCCCAGGCCAAACCAGACGTGCGACGCCCCCTGCACCGCGATGCTCGTGCCGCTGGCGGCGAAGCCCGCCTCGCCCGGGAGCGCGGGCGGCAGCGCTCCCTCCGGCACGGGCGTCCACGTCGCGCCCCCGTCCTCCGTGGTGATGACGACGAAGTGTCCGTCCACCGGGTCGCTGAACGCGACGCCGTGCTGTTCATCCCAGAAGGCCATGCCGTCGAAGAAGGCGCTAGGCACCGCGTTGGTGAACTGGAGCTTCCAGTGCTCGCCCCCGTCCGTCGTCTTGTAGATGCGCGACTTGTCGCCTTCTCCGATGGAGAGCAGGTACGCGGTGCGCTCGTTGAACGCATCCACGTCGCGGAAGTCGAGCGCCTCCGCGCCCGGCACGGTGGCCGCCTTCCACGTCTTGCCCCCATCCGTGGTGCGCACGAAGGTGCCCTTGTCACCGCTGGCCCAGGCCACGCGCGGGTCCACCGCGCTGACCCCGCGCAGCCGCACCGTCGTCCCGCTCACCTGCGGCTCCCACTTCACGTCCGCGCTCCCCGCTCCCAGGGCCAGCCACGTCGCCAGCCACACGGCTCCCGTCGTCATGTCCCGCGCCTCCTCGTCCTCGTGCGTGGGACGGAGGCTAGCAGGAGCCCGGAGCCCGGGACGCTCAGCGGCGGGAGGCTGCGTCTGCCGCGTCCGGCAGCGTGAGGTCCTCGGGCGCGAAGGCGAGGCCGCACTGGTCCAACTGCGTCCCGCAGGCGCGGTCCAGGTCGCCGCGCGTGTCACAGCCCGGGCGCTCCTCGCAGGTGTCCGGCAGGAAGGCCCAGACGAACTGGAGCACGTTGCCGCCCCGGCCCTCCGGCAGCGCGGCGAGGAAGTCCTCGCGCCGGGTCTTGAACAGGGAGGCCAGGTGCACGGTGGTGCCCTCCAGCCGCACGTGGCGCTTGTCCCCCATGAAGCGGCGGCTGGCGTCGTTGAGCTGGGCGTCCAGGAAGTCTGGCTGGTAGGGCGCGCCGTCCAGCCGGGGCCCGCCCCGCGTCCCCCGGAAGAGGGCGAAGTGCACGCGCGGGTCGGCGTACTCGCCGAAGAGGATGCGCTGCTCCAGCGCCCACAACGTCAGCCGCTCGCCGCCCACCGGCCACGCGTGGCCCCAGTAGAAGCTACCGAACCACGCCGCCGCCACGCCGTCCGGGTAGCGCTCCACAAGGTGCTGGAGCACCAGCGCGTTGTACGCGTTGATCCAGTACGCCAGTCCGTCCTCGGGCGTGGGGAACAGCTCCGGCCGGTTGTGCGGCGACACCGACGCGAGCGACGCGACGAACCGGTCCAGCCCCGCGCGGTCCTTCAGGAGCCCCGCGAAGTCCACGTCCCCACTGGGGCGCACGGAGTCCAGCGCCCGGGCGTAGTCGTGGTAGCCGAAGGGTCCGGCCAGCGGGGGCACGGGCGCCGGCAGGGTTCCCCGCACGTACAGCCCCGCCCCCGTGACGAGCGCCACCAGCAGGACCAGGGCCCCCACGGCGAACCAGCGTGCCCGGTGGGGGGAAGGGACGGGAGCGTTCACGGCGCGGAAGTCTATGCCACCCGCCAGGACAGGCCTCACATCCCCCCATCCTCATTCCAGGCCCGGGACGAGCCCGGGTCGGAACCGGACCGGAACCGAGCAGACCCACCGGGGGTCAGCCCCGACAGGCCGCTATACTGGCCCTTCCATGGAGCCTACCCCCGACGTTGTCCGGCACTTCCACCCGGTGCTCCCCTCCAGCCAGCTCCGCCGCCGCCCCGTTCGCGTCGAGCTGGGCGGTCACGCCTATGCCCTCTTCCGAGACGCCTCTGGCCAGCCCGCGGCGCTGTCCGACGCCTGCCCCCACCGCTTCGCTCCGCTGTCGAAGGGGAGGGTGACGAAGGAGGGCCAGCTCCAGTGCCCGTACCATGGCTGGCGCTTCGACTCGAAGGGGCAGGGCACCAACCCCAGCCAGCCGGAGCTGCGCCACTGCGAGGCGAAGAGCTTCCAGGTGGTGGAGCGCCATGGCTACCTGTGGCTCGCGCGCTCGGACACGCCGGTGACGGCGATGCCGGAGCTGTCCGGCGAGGACTACGTCTTCGGAGGCACCTTCTCCACGCTGTTCGAGGCGCCGCTGCACGTGTCGCTCGACAACTTCAGCGAGGACGAGCACACGCCCTTCGTGCACACCCGGCTGGGGTGGAGCGGCCCGCAGACGGGCGCGGTGGAGTTCGACGCGCACAACTTCGACGACCGCACGGAGGTGCACTACCGCGCCCCGCAGCGGCCCGCGCCCATCATCCGCCTGCTGCTGGTGAAGACCGGCGACTTCTTCCACAACGACTGGGTGACGCGCTTCGACCCGGTGCGCAGCACATACACCATCCGCTGGACGTCCCCCGACGGCGTGCCGCGCCCCTTCATCACGCAGGCGCACATCTTCTTCGTGCCGGAGACGGCGCGCACCACGCGCCTGCACGTCTTCTCCTTCCTGCGCACGACGGTGCCCGCGCTGCGGCCGTTCCTGCCGCTGGCGGCGAAGGCCGCGCTGGGCCTGACCTGGTGGGAGGTGCGCGACGACGCGCGCTTCATCCCCACCGTCGCGGACACGCCCTACAGCCACAAGGGCATGCGGCTGGACAAGTACGACAAGCCCCTCGTGCACCAGCGCAAGCTGATGGAGCGCATCTACTACGCGCACGCGCCGGAGCCGGTGACGCCCCGGGCGCACGAAGTCTCCGGGGCCTGACGCAAAGGGCGCGTCAGTTCATGGACGGTGCGGGCTCTTCGTACGAGGGCACCGTCTCACCGGTGCGCGCCTCGTGGGCGTTGCAGCCGCTGTCGCCCGACACCACGAGCGCGAACTGCTTCAGCTCCGGCTGGTTGCAGCTCTGCACTTCGTCCGCGCCCGGCTCGTCGCCGTTGGCTGCGAAGAAGCGACAGTTCTTGCAGTTGCCCCAGGATGCGTCCGCCATGATGCCCTCCCCGTGGAAGTGGGTCCTGTCTGGAGGGTGGGTCCGACGACGGACCCCCACAACGCAGGACCTGCTCCTCGCCCGGGAGGGCAGGGGACCCGGCGCCCCAGGATGGGCGCCGGGAATTTCCCCTCACACGCTGCCTACGGCTGCGGCGTCGGGGCCGGCTGCTGCGTCTGCTGCTCCGGCGCGGGGGCCGGCTGCTGCGGCGCGGGCTGCGACGCCGCGCCGGCGCCGGGCTGGGCGCCCAGCTCCGCTGCTTCCTTGCGCACCGAACCGGACTCGAACGAGCCCAGCGAGTTGAGCAGGCGCAGCGCGGCGAGCGACGCCTGGAGGCGCTCCGACACGAAGCCCACCTCCGCGTTGGTGAGCGAGGTGTTGGCGTCCGCGACCTCCAGGTACGTGGCGACGCCCGCCTGGAAGCTCACGTCGGTGAGGCGGTTGGACTCGCGGGCGAGCCCCAGGGCCTCCTCGGCCTTGGCGCGGTTGGCGAGCGCGTTCTCCAGGTCCAGCTTGGAGCGACGCACCTCCTCCTTCACGCGGGCCTGGGCCAGCTGCTGGCTCACGGAGGCCTCACGCACGCGCGACGACGCCTCGGAGAGGTTCGCCTCGCGCAGGCCGCCGTCGAACAGCGTCCAGCTGGCGCCGAAGGTGATGGCCCACGTCTCGTTGGAGCCGGAGAAGCCCGACGCGTTGGCGATGCGGTAGGTGCCCGTCACGCCCAGCGTGGGCAGGTAGCTCAAGAGCACGCCCTTCTTGTTGATGCGCGTCAGCTCCAGCCCCACTTCGGAGGCCTGCACGTCCGAGCGCGCCTCGATCGCCTGCTTCACCAGGTCCTCCGGCGACGCCTGCGCGGGCACCTGCGGCTCCGGCGGCGGGGCCAGCTCGAAGTCCGGCTCCCGCTGGATGAGCGTGCCCAGCGCCAGCTTCAGGCCGGCGAGCGCGTTCTTCGCGCGCACCAGGTCCTGCTCCGCGCGCGAGCGATCCAGCTGCGCGCGCAAGAGCGCCACGCGCGTCACCGTGCCCGCGTCGAACCGGGCCTGGGTGTCCTTCTCCCGCGCCTGGTTGAGCTCCAGCAGCCGCTCCTGGGCGCGCAACGCTTCCTGCTGCGCCGCGGCACCGTAGTAGGCCTGCGCCACGCCGAAGAGCACCTGCCGGCGCGCCGTCTGCGTGTTCAGCTCCGCCAGCTTCACCGACTTGTAGGAGGCCGCGATGGCCGCCCAGAGCTGCGGCGCGATGATGGCCTGCCGCACCTCCGCCTGCGCACCCTGCTGGATGAGCGGCTGGATGGTGATGGGGTTCGGGCCGAGGACCCCCGCGGGGATGATGGCCGCCACGTTGTTGCGCGTGATGGTAGCCCCCACGGCCACCTGCGGCAGGTAGCCCGACCAGGCCTTGCGCGTCGCGAGCGATGCCTGCTCGAAGCGCTCCTGGGCAATCTTCAAATCGAGGTTCTGCTGACGGGCCGACTCCAACGCCTCGTCCAGCGACAGTACAGGCGCCGCGGCCAGGGCGGCCGACAGGGAAAGCGCCAGAAGGGTACTCATACCGCTTCGACCTCCTCACCGACCCGCGGGAGCGCGAGGCGGATCCGTCCAAAGAACGACTTCACGGCGACCTCTACCCGACCCCGGAGCCGCATTGAAGAACTCCGCACTGTCGGATGTTGGAATATGCGGAATGTAGTAGCTCTCAAAGGTTGATGGTGTCAATTGTTTATGTATGTCGGGTGAATTAACGTAACTTCACTATGAACGGCTACAGCGACAGTCACAGCGAGCAGGCGGTGCGTCCGTCGGGGGCTCCCTCTGGTGGGACGGAGGTGGGCGAGGAGGGGCTCGCGCAGCAGGCGTGGACGCTCCTGTTCTCCCTGCTGCACACCCACATGCGCAACTTCCCCGCGTTGGCGGCGGAGTTCGAGCTGTCCCCGGTGCAGGCGCACGTCCTGCGGCAGCTGGGCGAGGGAGCGCTCGCGATGAGCACGCTCGCCAACTACCTGTCGTGCGATGCGTCCAACGTGACGGGGCTGGTGGACCGGCTGGAGGCGCGCGGGCTGGTGGAGCGGCGCAGCAGCGAGCAGGACCGGCGGGTGAAGATGCTGGTGCTGACGGAGGCCGGCGCGGAGCTGCGCGGCCGGCTGATGGCGCGGATGTTCGAGCCGCCCCCGTTCGTCACCGAGATGCCGGAAGAGGACCAGGTGGCGCTGCGCGACATCATGCGCCGCGCGCTCAAGACGCAGTAATGCGCCGTCCTGCCGGGCCTGGGGTCAGTCCAGCAGGAACGTGTACGAGTACTTCATCTCCGTGGCCACGGCCTCGCCGCCCTTGATGGCGGGCTTGAAGCGGAAGCGCCGGATGGCATCGCGTGCGGCTTCGTTGAGGCCATAGCCCGGCCCGGAGATGACCTTCACGGTGCCCACCTTGCCGTCCGCGTCGATGGTGATGGACAGCGTCACGGTGCCTTCGATGCCCGCGCGGCGCGCCTCGTCCGGGTAGGGAATCTTCACCTCGGACGCGACGGTGGGCTCGGAGTCCACCTGGTACACGGGGACGTACTTGGGCGCGGAGTAGCCCTTCACGTCCTTGGGGTCCTTCGCGGTGCCGTTGGCCTTGCCGTAGGCGGTGTTGCCCACGGGCGCGGCGAACGAGCCCGCGCTGGTGGTGGACGACATGGTCATGCCCACCACGAGCGGCGGCGGCTTCGCCTGCGGCTCCGGCGGCGGCGTGTCGTTGGGCGGCGGCGGTGCCTCCGACGGAGGCGGGGGCTTGGCGGCTTCCGCGACCTTGATGGGCGGCGGCTTCTGCACCTCCACCATGACGAGCTCCACCGGGCGCTGGGCGACGCTCTGCTTGCGGCCTTCCATGGTGGAGAGGAACCAGAAGCCGCTCGCGTGCAGCGCGAGCGACACGAAGAGGAACGCCAGCACGAACCGCGTGGAGCGGTCGCGCCGGGGCGTCATGGACGAGTCGAGGACCGCCTGGCTCATGGTGGCGTCGCGTGCCTTGGTCAGGGAGCGGCGGGCGCGGCCGACGGGGCCACGTCCTTCTCGATGTTGAGGGCGAACTTCGCGATGCCCTGGCCCTTCACCACGTCAATGAGGCGCATCACGCGGCCGTAGGCGATGGTCTGGTCCGCGCTGATGATGGCACGCGTGTCCTTGTCCTTGCTGACGGCCTCCACCACGCGGCGGGACAGGTCGGCCTCCGTCACTTCGACGCCGTCGAAGTAGAGCTTGCCGTCCTTGTCGAGCACGACGTTCACCAGGCCCTGCACCGTCTCACCGCCGTTGGCGGCGCGGGGCAGGTCCACCTCCACCGTCTCGCGGACGATGAAGTTCGCCGTCACCATGAAGATGATGAGCAGCACCAGCACCACGTCCACCAGCGGGGTGACGTTGATGCCGGTGATCTCCTCGTCGTTGTCGCCCGCGCTGCCAGCCATGGGCTAGTTCCCCCCCGCGGCGCCCGGCTTGCGCGCCTTCATGGCGCCCACGAGCGCGTGGCCCAGGGACGTGGTGCGGCTGGTGAGCGTCTTCAACTGGCGGTTGAAGATGTTGAAGGCGACGACGGCGGGGATGGCGACCGCGAGGCCCACGGCGGTGGCGACGAGCGCCTCGGAGATGCCGGCCATCACCGTCTGCTGCATGGCGCCGCCCTTGGCATTCATCTCGCCCAGGTCGTTGAAGGCCTTGATGATGCCGAGCACCGTGCCGAACAGCCCGATGAACGGGGCGTTGTTGCCCAGCGTGCCGAGCAGCGACAGGAAGCGCTCGTACTGGGGGCGCTCGCGGGCGACGGTGGATGCAATCACCTGCTCCACGGTGTCGGGGCCCTGCGCCGCGGAGGCCAGCGCCTCACGGATGACGGCGGCCTCCATGCCCTTCTGGTTCTTCACCTCGGCGCCCACGGCGTCGAACTCGCCGCGCGCCAGCCGCACCGCCAGCGCCTCCGAGTTCGGCAGCCGGTGGCGCGCGAAGTAGACGGCGCGCTCCAGCATCACCGCGATGGAGACGATGGACAGGACGACGAGCAGCCAGAGCACCCACTCGGCGCTGCCCAGCGTCACCCCGAGCAGCTTGCTGCTCAACCAGCCGAGTTCGGGTTGGGCCGCCTGGGCCAGGAGGAGGAAGGACGTCATGGAAGAGAAGCCTGGGGGTGAAGAGTGTGGACTGCTAACGCGCGAGGCCCTGTCTTGTTCCACCCGACTCAAAAGTCAAATGGATCGGTCTCGTTCACCAGGGTGTGGCAATTCAAGAAACCGCGCATGGCGGTAGGAGGGCGCGGATGTCGGATGGATGGATCCGCGCGAGGCACAGCGAGCGCCGAGGCGCCCGCCGCCGGAGGTGGGAAGCCCGGATGTGGGGCTTTCCCGGTCCGGTGCTTCAGGGCCTGCGGGTGGGGCTGGTGGTCTGCGCGGGGTCGCGCTCCACGACGGGGCCGAGGATGGAGTCGATGCGGCGCAGGAGCTCCGCGTCGAGCTTCACGCCGGTGGCCTTCACGTTGTCGAGCACCTGCTCCGGCTTCGTGGCGCCGATGATGGCGGAGGCGACGTTGCGGTTCTGGAGCACCCACGCGACGGAGAGCTGCGCGAGCGACAGGCCGGCCTCCTTGGCGATGGGCTTGAGCTGTTGCACGCGGGTGAGCACGTCGTCCGTCATGAAATTGGTCATGAACTGCGCGCCCTGCTGGGTGGCGGCGCGGGTGTCCGCGGGCGGGGGCTGACCGGGGAGGTACTTGCCGGTGAGCACGCCCTTGGCGAGCGGGGACCAGACAATCTGGCCCAGGCCTTCCGCTTCGCAGGTGGGGACGACCTTGGATTCGATGATCCGCCAGAGCATGGAGTACTGGGGCTGGTTGGAGATGAAGGGCACGTGCAGCTCGCGGGCGAGCTTCGCGCCGGCGGAGATCTGCTCGGCGGTCCATTCCGAGACACCGATGTAGAGGGCCTTGCCCTGGCGCACGATGTCCGCGAAGGCGAGCATCGTCTCCTCCAGCGGCGTCTCCGCGTCGAAGCGGTGGGCCTGGTAGAGGTCCACGTAGTCCGTCTGGAGGCGGCGCAGCGAGCCGTGGATGGACTCGATGATGTGCTTGCGCGACAGGCCGCGGTCGTTCTGGCCGGGGCCGGTGGGCCAGTAGACCTTGGTGAAGAGCTCGTAGCCTTCGCGGCGCTGGCCCTTGAGGGCGCGGCCGAGCACGGCTTCGGCCTTGGTCCCGGCGTACACGTCGGCGGTGTCGAAGGTGGTGATGCCCGTATCGAGCGCCGCCTTCACACAGGCCACGGCGGCGTCCTCTTCCACCTGGGAGCCGTGCGTGAGCCAGTTGCCAAAGGAGATCTCACTGACCTTCAGACCACTGCGACCAAGAAATCGGAAGTTCATGCGCGGCACAGTAACCGCCGGTTCCCGGGGTTCGCAGGGATTCAGCTGAAGCAGCGGTGGAACCAGTCCACGAAACGTTGAGCTTCCGGCGAGTCGTGGCCCAGGATCTTGCTGGCGAGTGCAACGCCGAAGGGGATGCCGGGGTCCAACTGCCACGCGAGCCACGCGTGGAGGGCGCCCTTCACGTGGTCGTTCTGCCGCAGCGGTGCGCCCTGGTTCAGGGCTTCCGTCGTGGTTGCCTGCGCATGCAGCCAGAGGGTGTCACCGGAGGGAACGAGCTTCTCGATGAACTCCTCGATGCGGCCGGGCCGGGAATTGTCGGGCATGACCCAAATGCCCAGGCGGGTGTTGGGGCGGAGGCCGGCGAGCAGGGTGCCGCCGGGCTCGGGTGCATCCGGGGCCGTGATGTTCAGTGCTTCGAGGCAGGTCTTGAGCTGGTGCCAGCGGTTGTACGGGGGCAGGTCCGCGTCGAAGACCAGCGCGAGGCGCTCATGACTCTTGAGCGCGGTGGACAGGAGGGTCTTATCGAGCAGCTTCTCCACGCCGCCTACGTCTTCGACATGGGGCCGCTTGAGTTCCGCGTCGTCCCAGTCGTAACCATGCCGTTTCAAGAGATGGACGAGGGTATGCTTGTCGTCCGGCCCTTCGACCATCAGTCGATAGGGGCTCTTGCTGGACGGTGGGCTCACCGGATCTCCATCTGGTGCTGCGAGGCGGTGAGCAGTTCGTCGGCGCTATAGGGGACGTTGTGCTCCGCGTTTCGTTCAATGCGGTGGACGGAGATGACGTCCCGGAGGTCGTGCTGCTCCTCGTACAGTGAGGCCAGGGCCCGGACACAGTCCAGGCTGTGGGTGGTCGCGAGGACCTGGACGTTCAGTCGCTTCGCGGCCTCGGTCACGAGCCGCCACATCTTCACCATCACGGAGTGATGAAGGCCCGTGTCGATCTCGTCCACGAGCAGGTAACCGTCCGCCACGTTCACCAGATTCAAGCTCAAGGCCATGAGCCGCTTGATGCCTTCGCCCATGTTCCCGAGGGGGATGCGCTGATCCGAGCCCCGCAGTTTGACGAAGATGCTGGCCGCGACTGTGCCAGGATTGCCCGCGAGGGCCGCGACGCGCTCGATGTCGGGTTCGATGATTCGCAGGACTTCGGTGACTCGCTCTTCCTCGGGGGTGAGCACGACTCCATCCCAGAGTTCCCGCAGGGAGGAGGCATTAGGAGAAGTCGTTTCAACGAAGCCCGTCCGTTGGGCTCCGTCTTCGGTTCGAGGCGTGTCGGCGCTGGTGTCCAGGATGAGCTCGCGTGGAAGCGCAAGGTCCCGCATGTCATATGCGACGGACTCGAACTGGTCGCTCGCGAGATGGATGCGTCGGGGGGAACCTGTTCTGGGAACAGGGCTGAGCAGGCTGATGCGGTCGCCCGCCTTTATCGTTCCCATGCCGTAGTCGAGACGGCCTTCAAAATACCTTTCCTTCGGCGTCGACGCTTCGATCCGGAAGAGCGCCTTCTTCTCGACCGCGTGTCGGGAAAAGAGGTGGGTGAGTTCCACCAGCTCGGTGAGGCGGCCATCCTCAACGTGAACGCTGGTTTCTCCTCGTCGGATGGAACTCCGGGCAACGACGGAGGGGCTGCTACCCGCAAGCACCAATTCGGCGGCTTCGAGCACCGACGTCTTGCCCGTGTTGTTGGCGCCCACCAGCAAGCTGACGCGGGTCAGTCCCTCGACCGAGAGTTTCCGGAGGGAGCGGAAGTTGTGGATCCGCAGTGACGTCAGCATGTGAAGGCTCCGGCTGGGACTGGCCTGCGATGGCTCCGTGGCAGCCTCGCCCCTCTAGCACAGCGAAACCGGGCATGCCCCCCTGACGCAAGGGGCTGCCTGCTCTACCCACCCGACCGCTCGCGGCGGGATTCGACCGTTCCCGGGCGTCGCTTGTGAACGGTGGGTCGGGTGTCCGACACTGCCGCCCACGCATGGCCGCCAGCGAAGAACGCCGCTTCCAGTCCCTTGTGCTCGCGCCCATCCGGCGCGTGCAGCGGCGCCTCAACGTCGTGGCGTGGACGGGCGCGGGGCTTGTTCCCGTCTGGGCCACCGCCACCGCGTGCGTGCTGTGCCGGCTGCTCCTGCGAGGGGCCTCCATCTGGGCCGTGCCTCCGCTCGTCGTCGCGGGCCTTGCGTGGTGGTTCGTGCGCGCCCGCTCGCGGGGCGTGTCACTGGAGTACGCGGCCGTGCTCGCGGACCGCTCCGCCAACGCCGGGGGCCTGTTGCTCACGCGCCTGGAGCGGCCGGTCGGTGAGTGGGAGCTGAGCCTCAACCAGTTCGCCCAACTGGTGAAACCTCCGGAGGTGCCGTGGCGCCGGCCCGTGGGAGCCCTGCTGGGCGCGCTCCTGTTCGTGGCCGTGGGGCTCCTTGTTCCGCTGCCGGCCCTTCGCGCCTCGAACATCAACGCCGCCGCCGCCACCCAGGTCGCCGCCGTGCAGGCGCAGGCCGAGGCGCTCGCTCGCGAGGAGCCCCTGGGCCAGGACGTCGAAGAGGAGCTGCGCCGGCTGTCCGATGAGGTCGCCCAGGGCCGCTTCGACTCCACTGACTGGGAAGCCTCTGATGCCCTGGAGCAGCGGCTCGCCGAGCGCGCCTCCGAAGCCGCCGCTGAATTGAACCGCGCCTCTGAAGCCGCCGCCGAACTGGAGGATGCCCTCCATGCCGCCGGTGGCGCCGAGTCCGCCACCCGTGAGCGCGAGTCGCTGGAGCAGGCCCTCATGGCGCTCGATGCTCGCGCCGGTGGAGACGTGGATCCTCCGTCCCCTCAAGAAGGCGAGGCCCAGGCGTCCCCGCAGGGCTCGCAGCAGGGGCAGGGCGCTGGAGAACAGGACGGCGACAAGCAGGGCTCACCGTCGTCCTCGGGCAATCCCTCCAGCGAGGCCCAGGCTCGCGCTTCCGCCCGGGCCCAGGCCTCCGGTTCGCCGGATCAGGTCGCGGACCTTCGCCGCACGTTGGAGCGCCGGCAGCAGGCCCTGGCCCAGCGCTTCGGACAGGAAAACAACGCGGCGGGGAACCGTGGGGCCCAGGCGAGGCGTCCCACCCGGCGGTCCCAATCCGGCCAGGGACAACGGGGCCAGGGACAACGGGGCCAGGGCCAGCAGGGCGACGGCGAGGGTGAGGGCGAAGGTCAGGGTCAGCAGGGCGGTCAGCACCCGAGCCGGGGCGCGAGGCCGGGCGACGGCGCGAGCGTGGGCCGGGGCGGTGACAGCAACCCGCTCGTCTTCGGCGGGGAAGCGGAGATGGATCCGGACCGGCTGGCCTTCCAGCCGCTGCCGGAAGGGCATGGCGGTGACGCGGAGGAGCTGTGGGGCCTTCGCGCCGCGGATCCGAAGGCCCGGACGGGACCGGCGGGCGCGGCGGGTGCGCAGGGCACGGGGGCTCGGGGGGATGCGACGGCGGGACCGGGTTCCGGTCCGCTGCTGCCTCGCAACCGCGACCTCGTGAAGCGGTACTTCGGTGGTGAGTAGTCCAGAAGGGGGAACGACGTGGCAGCGGAGCTTTTGAGTCCCGCCGAGGCACAGGGCGCGGCGGACGTGGCCTCCCGGCTCAAGGCCGGGCTCAACCAGGTGATGCTCGACCAGGAAGGCGTCGTCGAACAGGTGGTGGTGGCGGTGCTCGCCCGGGGCCACGTGCTCCTGGAGGGCCTGCCCGGCTTGGGCAAGACGGAGCTGTGCAAGGCCCTGGGGCGGCTCTTGTCGCTGCCCTTCCGCCGCATCCAGTTCACCCCCGATCTGCTGCCCGGCGACATCACCGGCACCTACGTGCTGGAGGGCGAAGCGCGCCGTGACTTCGTCTTCCGCGAGGGCCCCCTCTTCGCGAGCCTCGTGCTCGCGGATGAAATCAACCGCTCCAGCCCCAAGACGCAGTCCGCGCTGCTGGAGGCCATGCAGGAGCGCTCGGTGACGGTGCTGGGCCAGACGCGGCCGCTGCCCGATCCCTTCTTCGTGCTCGCCACGCAGAACCCCATCGAGCTGGAGGGCACCTACCCGCTGCCCGAAGCGCAGCTGGACCGCTTCCTCTTCCGCATCCTCGTGCCGCCCGTGGGCGCGAAGACGCTGCGCACCCTGCTCACCACGCGCGTGCGCGGCGCGCCTCCCGCGCAACAGCCCGTGCTGGACGCGGAAGGGCTTTCACGCCTGTTCGCCGCCGTGGACCGCGTGCACCTGCCCGGCCCGGTGGCGGACTTCATCGGCCGGCTGGTGGAGGCGACGGATCCGCGCCAGGCCTCCGCCCCCGAACCCGTGCGCCGCTTCGTGCGCTTTGGCGCGAGCCCCCGCGCGGCGCTGGCCCTCGCCGCCGCCGGCCGTGCGCTCGCGCTCCTCGCGGGCCGCCCCAACGTGGGCTTCGACGACGTGGTGGCCGCCGCGCCCGCCGCCCTCAACCACCGCCTGGTGCTGGCGTACGAGGCGTCGCTGGAGAAGGTGTCCGCGCCGGACGTGGTGCGCGAGCTGCTCAAGGCCATCCCCGAGGTGCCCCGTGGCTAGTCGCGGGCCCTGCGCCGCGGTGTTCGTCGGGGCCCTGCTCTGGCTCGGGCTCGCGGGCGCCACCGAGGTGTCGGCACCGGCCACGGCCGTCACCGCCGCGACGCCAGCGGAGGCGGAGAAGGAGGAGAAGCCCACGGGCTACCGCGAGGTGGTGGAGACGCCCGACACGTTCTCCGACAAGGGCGACCTCCAGGCCACCCTGCGCTCCGTCACGCTGGTGCCCCAGCGGGGCTACACCCCCATCCAGGTGACGGTGCACAACCTCGGCGGCCAGCCGCGCCCGGTGCGCCTGTCCATCCAGTCGCAGGGGCGCGTCACGGAGCGCTCGCTCCAGGTGGGGCCGCGCGAGCGCGTCGTCACCTACCTGATGCTGCCCGCGGACCTGAACTCGGGCCGGCTGGACATGGATTCGCCCGGGCTGCCGACCGCCTCCAGCAGCTTCTACCTGGACAGCTACCGGGGCGCGCGCGTGATGGTGCTGGGCGACGTGAAGTCCTTCGAGCGCACCACCGGGTTGAGCCGCGCGGCGGACAACCAGGAGCCGCTCGTCGCCTCGCGCTTCCTGGACGCCCGCGTGGCGCCGCGCGACCTGGCCGCGTACGTGGGCTACGACGCGGTGCTGGTGACGGCGCCGCCGGACGAGGTGCCCGACGACGTCTGGGCCGTGCTGGAGTCCTTCGCGCTGAGCGGCGGCCGGCTGGTGCTCGCGCAGCCTCCCGCCAACCCGCGCCTGCACTTCCCGCTGCTCCGGCCCCAGGACGCCCGGGCGGAGCTGTCCACGTACGGCTTCGGTCAGGTGCGCCAGTGCCGTGACGGGGCCCCGGCGTGCGAGCAGCAACTGGGAGAGGCTGTAGCGTCCGCGGAGGGCATCGTGGTGCCCGCGGGCCCGCCGCCCCGCTGGGAGCGCACCGACATGCTGCGCGACGGGCGACTGCCACTGCTGGCCAGCGCGCGCGCGCCCGTGGGCCGCTTCATGCTCCTCATCTTCCTCTTCACCCTCGCGGTGGGCCCTGGCGGGCTGATGCTCGCCCGACGCAAGGGGCCGCTGGCGGTGCTCATCGCCGTGCCCACGCTGGCCGCCATCACCTGTCTGGCGCTGGTGGCCTGGTCGGTGCTGGTGGACGGCTTCCGCGTGCACGCCGCGCGCTACAGCCTCACGCTGCTGGACCGCGAGCGCTCGCGCGCGGTGACGGTGGGGCTCACCGCCTGGTACGCGAACCTCGCGGAGGAGTCCGTGAGCATGCCCGCCTCCAGCGTGCTGCTGGCCCCGCAGGAGCCGGAGGAGCCGCCGCGCACGCTGGACTGGACGCACGGGCTGGTGCTGCGCGACAGCTTCCTGCCCTCGCGCACCTACCGCGAGTGGGGCGAGGTGGCGGTGCTCCCGTCGCGGGCGCGGCTCACCGCGCGCAAGGTGGAGGACGGGCTCATCGTGCAGAACGCGCTCGGGGCGGAGCTGGTGGCCGGCAGGGCACGCTTCCAGGGTCAGCTCTGGGACCTGCCCGCGATGTCGGACGGCGACGAGGCGCGGGCCGTGCGCGTCCCCTCCGAGCCGAAGGAACCGCTGAGCGACCCCGGGACGGACACCGTGTTGGAGCTGTCGCATGAGGTGGGGCTCCGCTTCCCGTCGGCGCCCTCGGTGCTCCAGGCCGAACTGGCGGAGGGGGACTTCCTGGTCCGCCTGGGCGGCCGGGGCGTCGCGCCCACGGCGGCGGTGGACGTGGACCTGGAGGACGGGATGCACCTGGTGCGCGGTCGGTTCGAGGAGGTGCGGCCATGAGCCTGCTGGAGGTGAAGGGGCTGCGGCGCGACTACGGGAAGCTGCGCGCGGTGGACAACGTGTCCTTCTCGCTGGAGGCCGGCGGCATCCTGGGCTTCATCGGCCCGAACGGCGCGGGCAAGAGCACCACGCTGCGCATCCTGGCCACGCTGGACGTGCCCACCGCGGGCGAGGTGCTGCTGGAGGGCCAGTCGTTGGTGGACGCGCCGGACAAGGCCCGGCCGCTGCTGGGCTACATGCCGGACCGCTATGGCACCTACGACGACGTCACCGTGAGGGAGTTCCTGGACTTCTTCGCGCGCGCGTACGGACTCAAGGGCGCGCAGCGGCGGCAGCGCGTGGACTCGGTGATGGAGTTCACGGGGCTGGGCCCGCTTTCGGAGAAGCTCACCACGGAGCTGTCCAAGGGCATGCGTCAGCGCGTGGCCCTGGGGCGCACGCTCCTGCACGACCCCCGGCTGCTGCTGCTGGACGAGCCCGCGGATGGTTTGGATCCGCGCGCGCGCATCGAGCTGCGGGAGCTGCTGCGCGCGCTGGCGGATCAGGGCAAGGCGGTGATCATCTCCAGCCACATCCTCACGGAGCTGGCGGAGATCTGCGACTCCTGCGTCATCATCGAACAGGGGCGCCTGCTGGCGCAGGGCCGCGTGGAGGACCTGCTGCGCTCGAGCGGGGACTCGTCGCAGGTGACGGAGCTGGTGGTGCGACTGGCGGCGGGCGCGGAGGGCGAGGCGATGGGCGCGCGCGCGGAGCGGATGTTGCTGGAGCAGCCGCGCGTGAAGGACGTGACGCGTGAGGGAAGCGCGCTGCGGGTGCGGCTGGAGCTGGAGCCCGGTGCGGGCCCGATGCAGGCGGAGGCCGCCGCGGCGGTGCTGCTCGCGGCGCTGGTGGCTCAGGGGCTGCCGGTGTGCGCGTTCAGCCCGCGCGAGCGCAATCTGGAAGATGCCTTCATGACGGTGACGAAGGGGAGGGTGGCGTGAGCACGCAAGCAAGTCCGGCGTCGGGTGCGTCCGGGTCCATCCCCGTCACTGCCGCCGGGGTGTCCGACCGGTGGGAGCGCTGGGGGGACCGGCTCAACCCGCTGGTGGTGAAGGAGGTGCGGCAGGGGCTGCGCACGCGCGTCTTCTGGGTGTGCTTCAGCCTGTTGCTGCTGGCGTGCCTGGTGCTGTCGCTCACCGCGTACGCGAACACGCAGGGGTCGTCGTATGCCCGCGAGGGGCGCACGTACTTCTTCTCGTTCTTCGTGTGCCTGGGGGTGGTGCACTTCGGCGTCATCCCCTTCAACGCGTACCGTTCGCTCGCGCGGGAGCGGGAGGACGAGACGTGGGTGCTGCTGCTGCTCACGGGGCTGGGGCCCCGGCGCATCCTGCGCGGCAAGGTGGCGTCGTTCCTGGTGCAGGCGGCGCTGTACGCGTCGGCGGTGGGGCCCTTCCTGCTGTTCAGCTACTTCCTCAACGGCATCGACCTGCCCACCATCCTGGTGGTGCTGCTGCTGGGGGGCGCGTGGATGGTGTTCCTCACGCTCGCGTCGGTGTGCGCGGCGACGCTGGCGGATGGCCGGCTGGGGCGGGCGTTCGTGCGCTTCGCGCTGGTGGGCGTGCTGGCGGTGACGTTCATCCAGGCGCTCACGTTCGCCTTCGTGCTGACGCAGGGGCGGGGCAACGGGTTCTCCTTCGACCGGACCTTCTTCCTGGGCGTGTGCGCGGGCCTGGGGATGATGCTCACGGACGGGTGGCTGTTGTTCGAGACGGCGGTGTCGCGGCTGTCGCTGATGACGGAGGACTACACGCGCCATCCCCGGCGGGCGCTGGTGGTGCAGGCGCTCCTGACGTTCGCGGGGGTGGTGGTGGTGTGGTGGTACGTGGACTTCAACAAGGACGTCGCGGAGATCGCGGGCATCTTCGGAGGGATGCACCTCATTGGCACCGGTCTCTTCACCGTGTCGGACGTGGACGGGCAGGCCCGGCCGTTGCGCGCGGGCACGCGGCCCTGGTCGCTCCTGAAGCCTGGAGCGCTGCGCGGTTTCCGGCTGACGGTGCTGCTCTTGCTGGGGTGGGCGCTCGGATGCTCGGTGCTCCTCGCGATGTCGGACGGGTCGACGTCGGACACGCTGCGCGGCTGGTCGCGGATGGGGATGGCCTTCACGGCGATGGCGCTCTACGGGGTGCTGTTCCTGTCGCTGGCGTTGCTGCTGGGGCGGATGCCGCGCTCGGACCGGCTCGCGTCGCCAGCGGCGGTGCGGCTGCTCTTCGTCGCGGTGACGACGCTGGCCTCCGGGTTGCCGCCGCTGGTGGCGGTGTTCCTGGGGATGGATTCGGCGGATCCGCTGCTCAACCTGCTCAACCCCCTGGTGGGCACGGTGAACTTCGGCCGGTATGACTACGATGAGCCGTACGGCACCCGCATGACGCCGGAGCTGCTGCTGTGCGTGGCGCTGGTGGCCCTGCTGGCCGCGTTCGCCGCGGACCGGGTGCTCGCCGAGCGCGAGCGGCGGGCCCACGGGTCGTGAGCACGCGGCTGGATGAAGCGGAGGTGGCGCGGCTGGTGCCGGGGTTGACCCTGGCCTTGCCGCGGCTGCCGCAGCGCGGGCGGGTGGGCGAGGTGCGCGCCACGTCCGCGGGCAGCGCGATGGAGCTGCACGACTTCCGCATGTACCAGCCGGGCGATGACCTGCGGCAGCTCGACTGGAACGCGGTGGCGCGCACGGGCGACCTGGTGTTGCGCGTGCGGCAGGACGAGGTGTCGCCGCGCGTGGAGGTGGTGCTGGACGGCTCGCGCAGCATGGCGTTGTCACCGCGCAAGGCGGCGGCGGCGCGCGAGGTGGCGCTGCTCACGGTGGAGGTGGGCGGGAGGCAGGGGCTGTCTCCGACGCTGCTGTGGGGTGGACCCCGTTCGGAGCGGGTGCAGGGGCTGGCGTGTCGCGCGGCGCTGCGGGGCGCGGAGTTCGAGGCGCAGGATGACCTGGCGTCGGCGCTGGGGCGGCTGCCGCCCTTGCGGCCCTGTGGCGTGCGGGTGGTGGTGAGCGACTTCCTCTTCGAGACGGACCTGGAGGCGCTGTGCGCCCGGCTGTCGCGGGGGGCGTCCGCGCTGTTCCTGGTGCAGGTGTTGGACGTGGAGGACCTGGAGCCCACGGGCGGCGAGGGCGCGCGACTGGTGGATTCGGAGAGCGGCGTGGCGCTGGAGGAGCTGCTGACGGACAGCGTGCTGGCCGCCTACGCCCGCCGCTTCGCCGAGCATCAACGCGCGCTGCGGAGCGCCGCGGTGCGGGCACGCGGGACGCTGCTCACGGTGAGCACGGCGGACGGCCTGCGCGCGCAGGTGGCGGGACCGCTGCGCGCGTTGTTCGTGGGAGGCGGGGCGTGAGCTTCGTGCTTCCGTGGGGGCTGCCGAGCACGCCGGACGGCCTGCGCGCGTTGTTCGTGGGAGGCGGGGCGTGAGCTTCGGGCTTCCGTGGGGACTGCTGGCGTTGGGCGCGCTGGTGCCGCTGGTGGCGGCGTACTTCCTGCGCCGTCGGCAGAAGCCGGTGGTGGTGAGCGCGTTGTTCCTGTGGCGCACGCCGCGTCCGCGTGCGGAGGGTGGGCCCCGCTGGGAGCGCTTCACGCGCGAGGCGTCGCTGCTGCTGGAGGTGCTCGCGGTGCTGGCCGCGGCGCTGTACCTGTCCGATGTGCGGCTGGGCGAGACGGCACGTCGCCGGCACCTGGTGCTCGTGGTGGACGGCAGCCTGTCCATGTCCGCGCGGTCGCCGGATGGGAAGACGGTGCTGGAGCGCGTGCGCCTGGAGGCGGCGAAGCGCGTGGAAGCTGAACGCGCCACGCATGTGACGGTGCTGGCGAGTGGAGTGTCGCCGCACGTGGTGGCGGGTCCGGAGGCCGAGGCCTCGCGAGCGTTGGGGGCGCTGGAGTCGTTCGAGGCGCGAGGCCCGGACCACGACGTCGTGCCCACGCTCCTGTGGGCGCAGGAGCTGGCGGGGCCGGGCAAGCGCGTGCACTTCCTCACCGATGCACCGCCGACGGAGGACACGGTGGTGCCGCCCGCGGTGCGATGGACGGCGCTGGGACGCGCGCAGGGCAACGTGGCGCTGGTGTCCGCGCAGCGGCGCGACGAAGGCGGCAGGGCCACGGTGACGCTGCGGGTGGCGCGCTTCGGTGCGGGAGCGTCGGAGGTGGAAGCGCGCGTGCGTGCGGCGCCAGGGCCCGGTGCACGCGAAGGCACGGAGAGGGTTGAACGGATCACGCTGCCGGAGGAGGGCGCCGCGACGGTGCGCCTCACGTTCCGCGAGGCCGGTGACGTGGAGGTGTCCCTGCCGGACGATGCGTTGCCCGAGGACGGGCGCGTGCGATTGCCGCCTTCGCCCGTGATGCCGGTGGCGGTGGGGCTGACCGAGGGGCTCTCTCCCGCGTCGCGGCAGGCGCTGGAGCGTTTCCTCGCGGTGTCTCCGGACGTGGCGCACGGCGCGCCCGTGGCGGGTGCGCCGGTGTTGTCGGTGGGGCCCGCACGCGCGGAGGCGCGGGTGACGCTGGGCGCGGAGGCACCGCTGCGCACCTTCGTGGGGCCGTTCTTCGCGGAGAAGGGCAGCACGCTGATGGACGACGTGCAGCTCGCGGGCGTGCGGTGGACGGCGGGCGCGAATCCTCCGGGTCGGCCGTTGGTGACGGCGGGGGAGGCGGTGCTGGTGTCGGAAGAGGAGGGCGGACGGCTGCACCTCAACGTGGACCTGGCGCGCTCCAACCTCCAGCGCACGACAGCGTGGCCCGTGCTGCTGGGCAACGTGGTGCGCGAGGCGCGTCGGCTGCGCGAAGGCTTCCCCCGGCACCAGCTCAACCTGGGTGAAGCGCTGCCCGTGGTGACGGAGGCCGGAGCGCGCTACTCGCTGAGCGGGCCCACGGGGAAGAAGCCGGTGTTCGGAGCAGGAGCGCTGAGCCTGCCCGCGCCCACGAGCCCCGGGCACTACGTGCTGGAGCGGGACGGCACGGAGGTGGACGCGCTGGAGGTGCTGGCGCTGGACGCGCGCGAGTCGGACCTGCGCGGACGGGGCAGCGCCGACGTGCCGGCGAAGGAAGCAGGAGAGGACGTGGCGGGCAACGGCGGGCAGGAGCGCGCCCGCTGGCCGCTGGTGTTGCTGCTGGCCGCGCTGCTGGCCGACTTCTACGTCACGAGGAAGGTATGACCTTCTCCCTTCCGCAGGCGTGGCTGCTGCTGTTGCCGCTGGGACTCTTTCTGTGGCGCTACGGCCGCAGGCCCGGCCCGCCCATGGTGCTGCGCTGGGTGCTGTTGGTGCTCGGTGTGGGCGCGCTGGCGGGGCCCGAGCTGCGGCTGGCCAACGCGGGCAGTGACGTCGCCGTGGTGGTGGACCGTTCGCGCTCCATGCCGTTGGACGTGGACCGGGTAGCTCAAGAACTCGTGTCGCTGGTGGAGTCGCAGCGCCGGCCCGGTGACCGGGTGGGTGTCATCACCTTCGGCCGTGAGGCCCGGGTGGAGTCACCGCTGTCGGACGTGGGGCGGTTCGGCGGCTTCACGCGACCAGTGGACGCGGAGGCTTCGGACCTGTCCGCCGCGCTGGATGCGGCGGGCGCGCTGATTCCTCCCGAGCGCACGGGCCGCGTGCTGGTCGTCTCCGACGGACGGGCCACGGGCGCGGATGCTCGGGGCGCGACGCGGCGACTGGCGGCGCGGGGCATCGCGGTGGACTACCGGCAGGTGTCCCGTCCGGAGCCCGCGCTGGACGTGGCTGTCGTGTCGCTGGATGTGCCCGCCACCGTCTCCGTGCGCGAGCCCTTCCAGTTCTCCGCCGTCGTGCAGGCCACCGCCGCCGTCACCGGCACCGTGCGCCTGGAGCGCGACGGACGCGTGCTGGTGAAGGGACCCTTCGACTTCAAACCCGGACCCAACCTGCTGCCCTTGCGAGACCTGCTGGAAGCACCGGGCCTCGTGCACTACCGGCTCACGGTGGAGGCTTCAGGAGACGGTGTCCCCGAGAACGACGTGGGCCTGGGCGTGTTGCGCGTGGAGGGCCCGCCGCGCGTGCTGCTGCTCACCCCACAGCCGAAGGGCACGCTGGCGAAGGCGCTGGGCACGACGGGCATGGAGGTGGACGTGCGGGCGCCGTTCAAGCTGTCGCTGGATGCGCTCGATGGGGTGGGGGTGGTGGTGCTGGAGAACGTGGACGCGAACGCGCTGGGTGAGACCGGGCTGAACGTGCTCGCGGACTACGTGGATCAGGCGGGCGGCGGGCTGGTGATGACGGGCGGGCGTTCGAGCTTCGGTGAGGGCGGCTACCGGCGCTCGCCCGTGGAGCCGCTCCTGCCCGTGTCGCTGGAGATGCGCGAGGAGCAGCGACGCGCGTCGGTGGCGATGAGCGTGCTGATGGACTCCAGCTGCTCCATGGGCGTGCAGGTGCCGGACGGGCGCACGAAGATGGAGCTGGCCGCCGAGGGCGTCACGGCCGCGCTCACGCTTCTCAACGGCAGCGACGAAGCGTCCATCCACATGGTGGACACGGAGCCACACGAGATCTTCCCGTTGAGCCCCGTGAGCGACGGCCTGCCGCTGAACAAGGTGGCGAGCGGCTTCAGCGGAGGCGGCGGCATCTACGTGGATGTGGCGCTGCGCACGGCCCGCAAGGAGATCCTCCGCAGCGACAAGCCCACGCGGCACGTGGTGCTGTTTTCCGACGCGGCGGACTCCGAACAACCGGGCGACTACCAGGAGACGCTGGCCGCGCTGCGACAGGAGAACGTGACGGTGTCCGTCATCGGCATGGGCACTCCCACGGACTCGGACGCGGAGCTGCTGCGCGAGGTGGCCCGGCGGGGCGGCGGGCGCATCTACTTCGCCGAGGATGTGATGAGCCTGCCGCGCATCTTCAGCCAGGAGACGCTCGCGGTGGCGAGGGCCACCTTCGTGGACGAGCCCGCGTCGCTGGAGGCCGCGCCGGACCTGCCGTTGCTGGGACCGTTGCCGACGCAGGGGCTGCCGCAGGTGGGCGGCTACAACCTCACGTACCTGAAGCCCCGCGCGAACGTGGCGCTGCGCACGCTGGACACCAACGCCGCGCCGCTGCTGGCGCTGTGGCCGCACGGCGCGGGGCGCGTGGTGGCCTTCACGGCGGAGGTGGACGGGAAGTACACGGGCGGGTTGCGCGAGTGGGGCGCGCTGCGAGCGACGCTGGAGGCGATGGTGCGCTGGTCGATGGGCAGCGCCGCGCCGAAGGAGGACGCGGTGGTGCGCTCGGAGCGCCAGGGCAACGTGCTGCGCGTGACGCTGGACCTGCCACCAGGAGCACCGATGCCGGGAGCGCTGCCCACGGCGGTGTTGCTGGCGGGCGACGGGCGCTCCGGGGTGGAGAAGCCGCTGCACTGGGAGGACGAGGACCGGCTGGTGGCCGAGTACCCGCTGACGGGCAGTGGCACGTGGCACCCGGTGGTGAAGTGGGCCGGGCGCGTGTTGAGGGCGCCCCCGGTGACGCTGCCGTACGCGCCGGAGTTCGAGCCGGGCAGCACGAAGGAGGGACTGAAGCTCCTGCGAGCGCTGGCCGCAGTGGGTGGCGGCCAGGAGCGGCTGTCGATGACGGGCCTGTTCCAGGAGGCACCGGAGTCCGAGGGACGCGTGGCGCTGGCGCCCTGGCTGGTGGCGTTCGCGCTGGCGCTGCTGTTGTCGGAGGTGGCCGTGCGCCGGTTCCTCTCCGCGCCCCGGGTGCGAGCGGCCCGTGCGCGGCCCGTGAAGGAGACCATCTCGCGCGGGCCTACGAGTGCACCGCGCGCGGAGGCTTCAGTGGCGACGCCGTCCGGGAAGAAGCCTCAGGCCCCGGAGGAATCGCCCCAGGTGCCAGCGCCCGAGCCCCCGAAGGCACCTGCCGGTGTGGACTCCGCGCTGGAGGCCGCGCGGGCACGCGCTCGGCGCCGGACGGGGCGCTGAGCGCGAAGCGGTTCCCCTAGAAACCGAATCCCACCGCGACGACGGGAAGAAGGTCCCCCGACTCCGGATCGCGCACCACCTCGAAGCCGAGGGCCGGAATGGCCACGTCCCGGATGTAGACCCGGAACCCCGCTCCCGGGGTGGCATACCGGGTCACCGAGTCCCTCCACTTCACCCGGCCGAAATCCACGAAGGCATGCGCGGTGAACGTCGCCAGGCGGGGACTCCAGAGCGGCACCTGATACTCCAAGGTCGCGGTGCTCGCCGTCTCTGCCCAGAGGCTCGCGGAGGTGAAACCCCGGCTCCCCATGACGCCTCCCAGCAGCTGCGCATCCAGGAAGGGGTCGCCTCGGGACAGTCCATGCGTGGCGGTCAGGGTCAGCGCATGGGTGCCAAGGACTGGCAGCGTGTAGCTCGCGAAGAGGGAGAGCTGTTGCAGGTCCCGGGACGACCCCAGGCCCCTCACGCCCTCGCGATAGCTGGCGCGGGCCACCAGGCCCTCGTTGAAATAGAAGTGGAAGTCCTGGGCCAGGTACTCCGCCATGACGGTGACGCCATGCACCGCCCCGCGCTGGGGGGCTTGTGCTCCCACCGTCGAGACCAGCGGCCTGTTGGTGACGGAGAACAGGCCCAGGCCGACGTTCAGCTCCGGTGTCAGTTGGTAGCCGAGCGTGCCCGCGATGTCGAAGCGGCGGTCGGTATACCCATCGACGACGACGTCCTTGACGCGCCGCTCACGGTCCGTCTTGGAGGCCCCGATCAAGACGAGCCCCGTCCAGTGACTGCCCAGGATGCTCGCATCCCGGTACATCGAAAACAGCGTGCCTCCGCGGTTGCCTCCCAGCCCGCCGAGCACCAGGGTCTTGTTGAGACCGAACAGGTTGCTCTCGACGGCGAAGAGCCCTGCCTGCCACTGCCCGTTGCTGGACGTGAAGATGGGAAGGGGCAGCAGCGTCCAGCGCTCCTCCACCGCGACCTGGAGCGCGATGCCCGTGCCCTCGGTGCGCGTCGACACCTCGACGCTCGTGAAGAGCTTCAGGTTGAGCAGCCTTCGCTTCAGCTCGGCGACATCCCCGGCGGTGAGGCTGTCGCCCGGCGCCATGCGCAGCGCCCCGATGATGACGGAGTCCTTCGTGCGGGTGTTGCCCTGGATTTCGATGCGCTCGATGCGCCCCGTCAGCGGCTGGGGTTCCGGCGCCGCTGCCTCGACCCCCAATCCAGGCTTCGGTTCCTGGGCCAGGGCCAGGGCTGGAAGCCCCACGACGTGCAGCACGACAAGGATGATGGACGTGTTCCTCATGGGCTCGGTCCTCCGCGGCGACTACCGCGGCACCAGGGCGTGGCCCGTGGGGTCGAAGAGGCCCATCGCCCGCATCAGCGCCAGGCGGGAGAGCCGCACGTTGAGCGACTCGGCCACGGACGACAGCTGGGCGCTCGCGAGCGTCGCGTTGACGTCCGTCACCTGGAGATATGTCGTCACCCCGGCGTCGAAGTTCTGCTTCGCCAGCCGTGCGCCCTCCCAGGCCAACTTCACCCGCTCCTCGGCCGTCCCGAGGTTGGCCTCCGCGCTCTCCAGTTCGCTGCGCGCCTTGCGCACCTCGTCGCGGATCTTCTCCTCGAGGCCGCGCAGGTTGGCATTCGCCTCGGCGATTCTCCCGGAGGACTCGCGCAGGTTGGCCTCGCGCAGCCCGCCGTCGAACAGGTTCCACGACAGGGCCAGCCCCACCGTCCAGGTGGAGGCCTGGCCGGTGAGCCCTCCAGTGTTCGTCGTCGAGGCATTGCCGTTGGCGTACAGGTTGGGCAGGTACTCGAAGAGGACCTGCCGACGGCCGCCGCGTGCGACGTCCACGTTGAGGCGCGCGGCCGCGGCGTCCGGGCGCCGGTCGAGGGCGGTCTTCTCCGCGACCGCCGCGTCACCCGCCTCGGGGGGAGCCGTGACCGTCTTGTCCTGGGGCGGCGCCACGTCGAAGTCCACCGGCCGCGCGAGCAGGGCGGCCAGGGCGCTCTTCGCGGTGGCGTAGGCATTGCGGCTGCGCACCACCTCCTGCTCCGCCTGCTTGCGGTCCAGCGTCGCTCGCAGGACGGCCAGCTTCTCCGCGTCGCCGGCCTCGAAGCGCGCCTGGGCGTCGCGCTCGAAGCCGCGGCGGACCTCAAGCAACTGCTCCTGCACCGCCATGGACTCCCGCAGGCTCGCGGCGCCGAGGTAGGCCTGGGCCACCGCGAAGAGGATCTCGCGGCGGGTGTTCTCCGCGGTCAGCGCCGCCGCCTTCTCGCCCAGGTAGGCATTCTGGATGGCGGGCCACAGCGTGGGGACGAGCAGCGCCTGCCGCGCGGAGAGCTGGCCTGAGAGCTGATCCTGCTTCTGCAGGGTGATGGGATCCGTGGCACCGGGGAGCGAGAACGTCAGCTCCTTCGGGTTCCGGGTGTACGCGCCGCTCGCGCTGATGTTGGGGAGGTAGCCCGACCAAGCCTTGTTGCCCAGCTCCCGGGACTGCTGAAGCCGGGCGCGGGCGGCGTCGAGGCCGGGGCTCTGCTTCTCCGCGAGGGCGATGGCCTCCTCCAGGGAGAGCAGCGGGAACGCAGCCGCGGTCGCCCCGGTGCTGGAGGCCTGCACCGGCATGTCCGAGGCACGGGCGGCCGGAAGGGAAGCCGACTCCCGCGCGGGCGTGTCGGTGGCGGGAGCCGACTGGGAAGTGGGGGCCTGCGTCAGCAGGACGCTGGAAAGAAGAGCACGGATGAACATGGTGGAGGCCGGGATGGAAACGGTGGGGAGAAAGAGGACACACGGAGGGCATGGCGGGCCCCGAAGGGACCACCGCGATGACCTCAAGGACTGGGGTGCGGGCGGGGGACGCGGCACCGGGCACGCGTCCCCCTTGCTCGCCGTCAGCGCGGCGCGAAGGCCTGCTTTGTCGTCATCAAGAGCCCTCTTCCGCGAGGCGGGCGTTCACCGCGCTGGAGGCCACGGGGGCCACCTCCGCATGCGAGTCCCGAACGCCACTCTTGCGGCGGCTGAAGCGCGCGGAGAGCCCGTCCAGCAGCGAGTAGACGACGGGCACCACCACCAGCGTCAGCACCGTGGAGGTGATGAGGCCGCCGATGATGACGAGCGCCATGGGCACGCGAATCTCGGCGCCATCCCCCTTGGCGAGCGCCACCGGAATCATGCCGGCCACCATGGCGATGGTCGTCATGAGGATGGGGCGCAGGCGCACCGGCGCGGCCTCCAGCAGCGCGTCCCGTGCGCTCCTGCCCGCATCCCGCAGCTGCTGGGTGAAGTCGACCAGGAGGATGCCGTTCTTCACCACCAGGCCCATCAGCATGATGACGCCGATGAGGGCAATCATCGACAGCGCGTTGCCCGACAGCAGCAGCGCGCCGATGGCGCCGATGAGCGCGAAGGGCAGCGAGATCATGATGGTGAGGGGGTGGATGTAGCTGCCGAACTGCGCCGCCAGGATCATGTAGAGCAGCAGGATGCCCAGCCCCAGCGCGGTGGCGAAGGCCACGGCCGTCTTGCCCATCTCCTTCGCGTTGCCGGCGAAGCTCCCCACCACGCCCTTGGGCAGGTCCTGCTGGGCCTGCGCCGTGAGGAAGCTCATCCCTTCGCCCAGCGTGTAGTCGGGCGCGAGGTTGGCGAGCAGGGTGATCTGGCGCCGCTGGTTCTGACGGTCGATCTGCACCGGGCCCTCGGAAGGGGTGATGTTCGCCACGTTGCGCAGCTCCACCAGCTGCCCGCCCGTGGTGCGCACGGTGAGCTGTCCCAGCGCCTCCTCGGAGGCGAGCGTGGCATCCGGCAGGCGCAGCTTCACGTCGTACGTCTCGCCGCCCTCGCGGTAGGTCATGAACTCGTCGCGGCCCAGGTAGGAGCGCAGGGCAAGGCCCACCTGCGCGGCCGGCACGCCCAGCTTCGCGGCCCGCTCGCGGTCGATGCGCACGTCGTACTGCGGCTTGCCGCTGCGGAACGTCGTGTCGATGTCGGTGAAGCCCGGGTTGGACTTCATCGCGGTGAGCAGCTTCTCGTTGGCGGCGACGACCTGGGACCAGTCCGTGCCGCGCAGCACGTACTGCACCTGCTGGGTGCGGCCGCCACCGCCGACGCCGGAGGCATCCTGCACGGAGGTCATCACGCCGGGACGCTGCGGCAACGCGTTCCGCAGGCGGACCTTGAAGGTCTCCTGGTCGAAGGCGCGCTCCTTGCGAGGCACCAGGTTCACCAGCACCTCGCCCTTGTGCACCTCCTCGAGCGTGCCGCCACCCGCCGTGCTGAAGGTCTCCTTCACGCCCTCCAGGGTGCGCACCTGCGCGGCCACGCTGCCCAGCTCCCGCTCGGTGTCCTCGAGGGTGGAGCCCACGGGGAGCTCCAGCGTCACGCGCACCGCGCCGTTGTCGGAGGTCGGGATGAAGGTGAACTTGAGGAAGCGGGCCATCCCCAGCGTCAGCACCAGCACGCCCACGGCCACGGCCACGGCCAGGCCCCGCCGGTTGAGCACGTGGCCGAGGATGCGGCGGTACCCGTTCTCCAGGCCCACGAGCGCACGCTCGATGATGGAGCTCACGCGGTTCGGTGCGCCGCCATGGCCGTGGCCCTTGAGCAGGCGGCTGGAGAGCATGGGCGTGAGCGTCATCGACACCGCGTAGGAGATGAGCACCGCCACGGCCACCGTGATGCCGAACTGGTAGAAGAACTGGCCAATCGTCCCCTCCATGAAGGCCACGGGGATGAACACGGCCACGATGGCGAGCGTCACCGCGAGCACCGCGATGACGATCTGCCGGGTGCCCTCGAGCGCCGCCTGCATGGGCGTCTTTCCCTCCTCCAGGTGGCGGACGATGTTCTCGATGACCACGATGGCGTCGTCGATGAGCAGGCCGATGGAGAGCGTCAGCGCCAGCATGGTGATCATGTTGAAGGTGAAGCCCAGGAGCGCCATCACCGCGAAGGTGCCGATGACGCTCACCGGCAGCGCGATGGCGGCGACGAGCGTGGAGCGCAGGTCGCGCAGGAAGAGCAGCACGATGATGACGGAGAGCACGCCGCCAATCAGCATGTCCTCCTGCACCGCGTGGATGGAGGCGCGGATGGTCGTGGAGTTGTCGCTGATGGTGCTGACCGTCACGCCCTCGGGCAGCTCGGCGTTGAGCTCCGCGAGGGACTCCTTGACGTTTTCGGCGACCTGCACCGTGTTGGCACCCGACTGCTTGCGCACGACGAGGGCGATGGCGGCGCCCGTGTCCGAGCGGGCCAGGCCGCGCGCCTCCTGCGCGCCGTCCACCACCGCCGCCACATCCCGCACGCGCACGGTGGTGCCGTTGGGGCTGGCGACGATGATGTCGCCAATCTCCCCCACGCTGCGAGCCTCGGCCGTCAGGCGCACGATGCGCTCCTTGCCTCCCTGCGTGGCGCGCCCGCCGGGCAGGTCCACGCTCTGCGACTGGAGGGCCTGGCTCACGTCGCCAATGGCAAGTCCGTAGCCGCGCAGCCGCTGCGGATCGACCACCAGTTGGATCTCCCGCTTGCGACCGCCGACCACGTTGATGCTGCCCACGCCCGGCTGGTTCTGCAGCGAGGGCTTCACCACGTCCTCGGCCACGCGCGTCAGCTCGTCGACGGGCAGGGCGCCCGTCAGGGACAGCGTGAGGATGGGCGCCGCGCCGATGTCGAACTTCTCGACGACGGGCGTCTCGATGTCGTCCGGCAGCGAGCGCAGCGTGGCCTGCACGCGGTCGCGCACGTCCTGGGCCGCCACGTTCACGTCGGTGCCCAGCTTGAAGCTGATGGTCACCTGACTGACGTTCTCCAGGTTGATGGAGTTGAGCTCATCCACGCCGCTGACCGTGTTGAGCGCCTCCTCCAACGGATCCGTGACGTTCTTCTCGATGGACTCGGGGTCCGCGCCCGGCAGCAGCGTGGTGACGGTGACGACCGGGATGTCGACGTTGGGGTACTGGTCCACGCCGATGCGCGGGTAGGCGAAGAGGCCGAAGACGACGACCGCCGCCATCAGCATGACGGTGAAGACGGAGTGTTTGATGAAGGTCTGGAGCATGGGAGGGCGTGCGTCGGAAGAAGGGAAGGGGAAGGAAGCGGCGCCGGGCTACTGGACGACCTGGAGCGAGGTGCCGTCCTGGAGTGGCAGGCTGGCGTCCGCCACGACGCGCTCCGCGGGGCCCAGCCCGTGCACCACGCGCACGAAGCCGGGCAGCACGCGCTCCACCTTGACGTCACGGCGCCGCGCCTTGCCGTCCTGCACCACCCAGACGAAGCCCTGCTGGCCGCGCGCATTGACGGCCTGCGTGGGCAGGAAGAGGCCCGCCTGTCCCTGCTCGCCGTCGGAGGCCCCGGCGCTGGAGAAGTCGAGCTCCACGAGCGCGCCCGCGCGCAGCCGCGCCCCTTCGTCCTTCGTCGGCAGCACGTCCGCGAGCACCTCCACGGTGCGCGTCTGCTCGTCGATGGTGGCGCCCAGGCTCTTCACCCGCGCTTCGAAAGGGGCGCCGGAGGGGTTGAGCGTGCCCTTGATGACGGTGCCCACCTTCACGCGGTCCACGAAGGACTCGGGCACGGGGGCGCGCACCTCCAGCGCCTGCGTGTTGACGAGCACGAAGACGGCCGTGCCCGCTGACACGTAGTCGCCCTCGTTGAGTTTGCGAGTGGTGATGACCCCATCGAAGGGGGCCGTGAGGGTGGCGTCGCGCAGCACCTCCTGCGCGCTGTCCAGGATCGCGGCCGCCTGCTGGGCCTGGGCCTGGGCCTGGCGGTAGCCCACCTCCGCCTTGTCGAGCGCGGAGCGCGCGACGCTGCCCGACTGCGCGAGGGTCCGTGCCCGCTCCACCTCCGACGTCGCGCCATCCAGCGCCGCGTCGGCCGCCGCCTTGGAGGCGCGCGCCTGGTTGGCGGCGATGCGCGCGTTGGAGGTGTCCAGTTGCGCCAGCGCCTGGCCGCGCTTCACCGTGTCGCCCACGTTCACGTTGACGCGCGTGAGGGTGCCGGCTGCCTGCGCGCTCAGCGTCGCCACCTGCTTGGAGCGCACGCTGCCGGTGGCCTGCAGGACGCTCGCCTGGAGCTGCGTGGCCGGCGTGACGGCCCGCACGCCCACCGGCTTCTGGACGACCTGCGCGGCGGAGGCCCGCGGGACGACGGCCTTGTCGCCGCCACCGCACCCCGTCGCCACCACCGCCACCGCGACCGCTGCTGCCTTCAAGAACATCTTCATGGCTTCGTTCCTTGCTGTGGAGGCCGGGGGCTTCACGGGAATCCGGCACTGAATGACTGAATTGGTATTTTGGTCAGTTCCGGGCATGCGAACACGTCACCGCCCCTTCGTGGGGTGGGACCCCGAGGGGGGTTCAGCTCTTGTGGCGCGAAGGGGTGGGAGGGGCCGCGAGGCCGCGGATGAAGATCTCGAAGGAGGCGTCCAGCGCCTCCGTCACCCGGGCATCCGGTTCCTGCGTCATCATCTTGGGCGCGAGCAGCATCAGGAGCTCCACGAAGCCCCGGGCCACCTGCTGGGTCGAGGGCACGGCGAACACCTCCTGGGCCACCCCTTCATCGAGGATGTGCGCGAGGACCGCCGCGTCCACCTCCATCATCTGGGGCACCAGGTGGATGACCTGCGTGCCCAGCTCGAAGAGGGTGCTCATCTCGATGCGCTGCCCCACGGGCGCCCGGGAGTGCTGCTCCATCTTGCACCGGATGAAGGCGCGGACCTGGGCCTCGGGCGTCGCGGCACGGCGGACGCTCGCCTTGAGCTCAGAAAGGCTCTGCTCATGCGACAGCCGGACACAGGCTTCGAACAGCGCTTCCTTGTTCTCGAAGTGCAGGTAGATGCTGCCCTTGCCCACCCCCGCGCGGCGGGCGATGTCTTCGACCGAGGCCTTCTTGAAGCCGAACCGGGCGAAGACTTCGCCGGCGGCGTTGAGGATGGCGATGCGAGGGTCCGGACTCATTGACTGGATTTATAATCCGGTCACTGGGTCAGCGCAAGCCTGCCGTCCACTTCAGCCCCCGAAGGGTGCTGCTTCGTGCGAGCGGCAGCCGAGCAGGCGAGGGGAGCCGTGCGCTCAAGCCGGCCCCGATGCCGCGTCCTCCTGGGCATCGCCCGTCCCCCGTTGCTGAAGGGCCGTGCGCAGCGCGTGGGCCAGAGCGCGTGCCGTCGCCGAAGCGCGCCCCCGGTACACCCTCCGCGAGCTGAACCGGGTGTGCAGCCAGATGGATGCACGTTCGGAGTGCAAGGCCCGCCAGGACAGGACCGCGTAGCCCAGGAGCGCTGCCACGCCGAGCAACACGTCCCCCGGGCTGCCCTCGCGGACGAACGACGCCAGCGGGCCTTGCTTGATCCCGTCAACCAGGAGCAGCGTCCCCGCGAGCATGGCCAGCGCGCGCAGCAGGCGGTTCGCGGGTGGCTGGAACAGCACGGTGACACCGCGAACGTGTTCCAGGCGCCATGTCCGGCCGTGCATCACCACGCTGCGCGTCGTCACCCGCACGCCGCCGGAGTCGAAGAGAACCTCGTCCACCGCCGTCGTCGCGTCCGCCGAGGTCGCTGTCGTTCCTCGTGAAGCCTCGTTGGGAGGCGGAGCGTCTGGCACGTCATCACCTCGTGTCCTGTCCTTGCTTCGAAGCCTCATGGGCTGAGCTCGATGCCGAGTCCCGGCGCGATGGACCACAGCCCCCGGTGCCCGCCCCAGGGCGGGTACCACTCGCCCACCACCTGCACGCGGAGGCGCTCGAGGAACGTCGCGCCGAGGAGGCCCTGCACCACGGGGCGCGAGCACGCGCTCACGCCCGCGGAGTCGCAGTCCTCGCCGACCGAAGGCTTCCGCGTGCTGAACTGCCAGCCGGCGCGCAGCGCCATGCGTCCCTGTGCGAGCGACGCCTGCAGCGCGGCCGGTCGGAGCTCGGGGCCCGCGACCGCGGTCAGCGCGAAGGGCTCCCCTCCGCCCGAGGAGAACACCTGCTGCAGCCCCCGCAAGCCGAGCGCACCCGAGAGCCTCAGCCCGCGGGGCATCGCGGGCGCGTCGGTGCCGAGACTCACGCCCAGTTCGGTGAGGGTGGGCCCCATCACCAGGTGCAGCGAGGTGCGCGGGGGCTCATACGACAGGCTGTTGGCGACGAGGTTTCCGGCGAACTCGACGGCCGCGGCGCCGTCGCCCGGTTGTTCGTCGGCGAGCCGCCGCAGGGCGTGCCCGAGCACCTGTCGGATGCGGATGAGTGCGAGGTCGTCACGCCCCGGGGGGGCACCGAGGTCGCGGAAGTGGAAGCCGTAGGCGCCCAGCAGCCGCAGGACGTGCGCGAGCTCCGTCTCCTGCGCGCCCTGCCGCCAGTCCGGCCACTGCCGCGGCGAAAGGCCTGGCACCCGCGGCGGCGCCCCACCGGTCGCGGCGCGCTCGCAGTGTGCGTTGCGCCAGCTGCGCGGGCCCGATACGGCCTTCGCGTCGCGGCAGACCGCGTACAGCCGGTCGAGCGACACCTGCAGCAGCGCGCGGAAGTCCGCCAGCCCTTCGCCAGCACAGGCCACCTCGGCTCCGGGCAGCCCGTCGTACACCGCGCGCATGCACCGCAAGGGCGTCCAGTCCGCCTCCTCGCTCTCGGGCGGCTCGAAGCTCCCGAGTCCCGAGTCAGCCGCCTCCTGGTTCATGGCCCGTGCGTCGTACATGCCCAGGTAGAAGTCGAAGCTGCGAAAGGCCGTCTCGAAGAAGCCGAGGAAGGCGGCCAGGGGGGCGCTCGCGGCAGGGAAGTGCCGGCGCGGCAGGGCGAGGCGCTCGGCGATCTCCGGCTCCTCTTCGAGGAGCAGCGCGAGCTCCTTGGAGCGCGCCGTGTCGATGAAGGCCGACACCACGTCGCCGAGCAGCTGCGGCAGCTGCGGCGCCGTGCGAGGGGCCTGCGGGCCGGGCGCAGCCGGGTACTCGGTGGCGTCCGGATCCACGAAGACGAAGAAGACGTCGGTGGGCGAGCGCTGGCCGTGGGGCTCGGCCGCGTCGCGCCAGTGCATGGGGCCGCCCTCCGGCGCGGGCGCGAGCCCGTCGCGCGCGAGGCCCACGGCCAGGCGCAGCGGCGTGTTGTCGAAGATGCCTCCATCGATGTAGTCGGCCACGTGCGCCTCGGTGGACAGGCACACGCCAGGGCGGGCCGTCGCGCCCGCCGCGCAGGTGGCGAGCGCCTTGGGTGGGAAGGCCACCGGGAAGGCCATCGACGCGAGGACGAGGTCGGCCACCCGCGCGAACGCCACTTCACCTTGCGCGTCGGTGACGAGCAGCGGCTCGCGCCGCGTACTGCCGGGGGCGATGTAGTTCGTCACGCGCGGCGGCCGGCCAGGGCCGCGCCCCTGAATGCGCAGGGCGAACTTCTCCTCCATGCGCGGCAGCGGCAGGCGCCCGCCCGCCACGTGCACGAGGCGTGGCTCCACGCGGGTGACGGACACGCCCAGCACCACGTCGCAGGTGGGCGAGAGGCCGCGGTTCCACGCCGTCTCGATGCGACGCGACTGGGCCTCCAACCACGTACGGGAGAAGGCGCCCAGGGGCGTCACGTCCTCGGGAACGAAGAGGCGGTCATAGCCCACGGGAATCCACGTCTCCCAGAAGAGGGACTGGGTCGGCCCGGGCGCCTTCTCGCCGCACGCGGCGAGCACGGCCAGCAGCACGTTGAGGCTGCCGGCCGACGCTCCGGTCAGAAGCCGCAGGCGCTCCACGCCGTCCGCATGGGACGCGGCGACGGCGTACGCGAGGAAGCCCGCCTCGTAGGCGCCGAGCGCCACCCCGCCGCTGACGGTGACGGAGTACGCGGCCGCGCGGGGGGCGCGCTGGAGCGTGGACGCCTCGGGGGCGCCAGCCCTCGCCACGCCCGCGATGAGCAGGAGTGCGGCGAAGGCGGCGCCGCGACCCAGGCCCGTGTGCAACGCCCGTCGTGCATCCGTTCCTTGCCGTGGGGCCGGGCGCCTCACGGGAGTCCTGCTCTGGATGACTGAAGTGGTTTGGTAGTCAGTCCCAGGCATGCGAATGCCCCTCTCGGTGAGGAGCGGGATGGCGGGATGAAAGGAGAACTCATTGACCGAAATGGTAAATTGGTCAGGCGGTCGGCGCAAGCCCATCCCTCACTCCAGGGCCGAAGTGCCTCGTGTGAGGTCCACCCACCCACCTGCCGGAGGGCACACGTGTCTTTCTGACGTGAGGCGCGCTTGCTTTCAGGGGACGGGATCCTGGGCGCTGAAGTCCGAAGGACTTTCGCGGTATGTCGGCGCCGATGAAGGAGTCCCGGCACGTGCGGTGGGGGCTCGGTGTCGTCCTGGTCGCACTCGCGCTCCAGGCCGCGCGCCTCGCGCTGCACAAGGCGTTCAGCATCGACGAGTTCCAGTACGCGCATGCCGCGTGGCTCATGGCCCACGGGCAGGTGCCGTACCGCGACTTCTTCGAGGTGCACTTCCCCCTCGTGTACCAGGTGCTCGCGCCGCTGTTCCGGCTGCTCGGGGATGATCCGCGCAACGTGCTCGCGCTGCGCGCCGCGATGCTCGTGCCGCTCGCGGGTGCCTGCGCTTCGGTGTTCGTCCTCAACCGCCGCCAGGGCCGCACCGCCGCGCTGCTGGCCCCGGTGCTGCTGCTGCTCTCCCCCGCGTACCTGCACTTCGCCACGGAGGTGCGCCCGGATGCGCTCACCGCCGCGCTCTTCCTCGGGGCGCTCGCGGCGCTGGCCGTGCAGCCTGGATCCGCTTCGTCCTCCTTCCTGTCAGGCGTGCTGCTCATCGCCGCCGGATGGGGTTCGCAGAAGGCGCTCTTCTTCGGCGGGGTGGTGGGCGCGGTGCTGGTCGGTGAGCTCCTGCTGCGCCGGGGACGGACGCCCGCGCTCATCGCCGCGCCGCGTGCCTTCTTCCTCGGCGTCATCACCGCGCTGTCCACCGTGGCCGCGTACCTCACGGTCACGGGCTCCTGGCGCGCCTGGTGGCACTGGTGCTTCGTCTGGGCCTCCGAGCACCAACGCCACTACCCGGGCTTCTCCTGGCGCGAGTACCTGGTGCCTGCACTAGGTGAACAGCCCGCGTTCTTCCTCCTCGCCGCCGTCGGGTTCGTCGCCACCGTCCGGGGCCTGCGGAAGCACGGTGCCCAGGTGACACCAGACGTGCTCCTCGTCCTCGCAGTGCCCGCGACGTTCGGGGCCTACGCGCTCCAACGCGCCCCGTTCCCCTACAGCCTGCTGCCCTTCCTCGGCGTCCTCGCACCGTTCGCGGCGCGCGGGGGCCTCGCGGTGCTCGCGCGGCTGCGCACTCCGGTGGGCCGCACCGTGGGCGTCGTCGGACTTTGTGGCCTGTTCGCCGTGCAGGCCGCGCACGTGAACGCTCGGCTGGACGGCGGTGGCAATGCACGGCAGCGCGAAGTGCTCGCGCGCATCGCCACGCTCACGGGGCCGGAGGACGTCGTCTACGACAACTCGGGCGGCTTCGTGAGCCGGCCGCATGCGCACTTCTACTTCTATACGGACGCGTATCTGCGTGGCTCGCTCGTGGACCTGCTGTCCCATGACATGCCCCGCTCCCTCGTGGATCAGGGCTGTGTGCTGCGCGTGGATGACCTGCGCACCTCCGGCCTGCCTCCCGCGCTGCGCGGCTTCCTCGACGCGCACTACCAGCCGTTCGACGGGGACCTCTACCTCTGGGGCCAGCGCTACCGCGTGCCCGCTGACTCCGGAACGCTGGACGACCAGTTCCTCGCGGTGCGCGCCGACCGATACTTCCTCCAGCCCACGAACGTGCTCGACACCGGCGCGCTGTTCCTCGACGGCGCGCGGATCACCACCCCCGAGTTCACCCTGTCCAAGGGCCCCCACACCCTCCGCTACGAAGGCCGCGCGGAGGGCTTCCAGCTCCTGTGGCTGCCCCGCGACGCGAAGCGCTGGACGCCGCGTCCGGGCGCGCCAGCGACGTACTCGCGCCTGTTCTGAGGGGTGGGGACCCGGGCAGTCGTCACTCATGGCAGCTGCCGCGGGCCCCGTGCTTCAGCGCGGCACTTCAGCGCTTCAGGGGACGCACGCGGCCTGTCCGCCCGCGTCCTTGTATGCCTTCACCCGCTTGAGGAAGTTGCCGCCGTCCGTCTCCGGCGTCGTCTGCTCGTTGTTGCCGGCGCCGAAGAGGAAGCCCACGCCGCCCGCCGCGGCCACCTCCGCGGGGTGCGTGAGGTAGTAGTCCACGCGGTTGTCGCGCCACTTCTGGTTGCTGTTGGCCAGGTTCATGTTGCCCAGCGGCAGCTGCCACCACAGGTGCGGCTTGTTGAGCCGCGCGGAGATGGCCTTCGCCCAGCTGAACGCCTGGCGGAAGTGCGGCAGCTTCTGGTTCTCCGGGTCCCACCACGTGGCCTTGCCCTGCGTCTTCTCGTACCAGCCCGCGTCGCGGTCGGACGCCTCCACGGTGACGAAGTCGGTGTCCGCCGCGCCCACCTGCAACAGGAAGTCCGCCACCTTGTTGGCTTCCGCCGCCACGTCGAACGACGGATCCGTGTTCGCGGACACGTCCGTCTTCGTCGCCCACGCGCTGGCGTGCAGGCCCACCTTCGCGTTGGGCGCGTACTTGCGCACCATGGCGATCATGCACTTGCCCAGGCCCGCGGCGTTGTTCTCCTGCGTGCCACAGTCGGTCGGGTTCGCGGCCTTCACCGCCACCGCCGTGGACTGCGGCTTGCCGTCCGCCGGGAAGAACTGGAGGTAGGCCCACAGGTCCGGTTCAATCTGCACCAGCGCCTTCTCCTGGCCCACCTGCTTCAAGAGGAAGCGCCAGTCCGCGAGGTAGCGCGTCAGGAAGTTCACGTCGTTGAGCGCCGCCAGCTGCTGCTGGCCTTCTGAGTAGCCGCTCGCCTGGAACTCCTCGTAGTAGGTGATGAACGGAATCTGGCCCTGGCTCTTGGCCGCCTGGATGAAGTCACGCACGTAGGCGCCGGGCGGCTCCTGGTCGTACTGCCAGCAGCCCCACCACCCGCAGCCCGCGCCGCTGTTGGAGCACGACGCGCCGCCGGACGTGCACCCGGACGCGCACGAGTTGCACGCGTCCTTCGAATCGAACAGGCCCGCGGCGATGTACAGGTAGCGCACGTCGAAGGGCGCGCTCTTCGCGGTGTCGTCCTCCATCTGCGCGCCCACCAGCAGCCGGTCCTTGCCGAGCGACGCCAGGAACTTCGCGCCCAGGCACTCGGAGCCGCCGCCCGGCACCACCCCGGGGCCATCCGTGCCCGGGCCGGGCTCATCCCCCGGCCCGCTCGAGTCCGAACAGCCCGCGAGCGCGAGCAGGCCCACGGCGAGGAACGACCAACACTTCCGACGAGTCAGGCGAGAGGTCCGCATGTCCGAAACTCTACCCTCCCCACCCCCGTGC
>NZ_RAWA01000389.1 GCF_003611675.1 Corallococcus sp. CA053C | reverse complement strand
GGTGGGAGCGGGCCCAACGCCAGACATTGACAGTCGGCGCCCGTGAACATTCTCTGCCACAAACGGATTTTTCAAGCAATACCCGAAAGCCAATTCCTTGCGCCGGAGTGGCCCGACACCCAGTCGGATCATGAATGACCCGGCGTCTGTCTTTGCGAGGAGTCGGGGCGCCCACACCGGCCGTCCGGCCCCTGCCGACAGCCCGGGGAGCGTCGGTCTCCCAGGGGGCAGGGGGGCATCCGGGCGCCGGAGTGGACAGAGCCCGCCCCGATGGGGTTGGTTCGCCTCTCCCCGCTGTTCCGGGGAGGACCCCATGGCCTCTGTCACCCCCCGCTACGCCCATCCGTTCCTTCCCGTCACCCGCGCCGACATGCAGGCGCGGGGCTGGGAGCAGTGCGACATCATCATCGTGAGCGGCGACGCCTACGTGGATCACCCGGCCTTCGGACCGGTGCTGATCGCCCGCTTCCTGGAGGGGCGGGGCTTCAAGGTAGGCATCATCCCACAGCCGGACTGGCACTCGGCGGAGCCCTTCAAGGCGCTGGGCAAGCCCCGGCTCTTCTTCGGGGTGGCGGCGGGCAACCTGGACTCGATGCTCAACCGGCTGACGGCCCAGAAGAAGAACCGCTCCGAGGACCAGTACAGCCCGGGCGGGCGCACCAACTGCCGGCCGGACCGCGCGTCCATCGTGTACGCGCAGCGCTGCCGCGAGGCCTTCCCCGACGCGCCCGTCGTCCTGGGCGGCATCGAGGCCAGCCTGCGCCGCATCGCGCACTTCGACTACTGGAGCGAGAAGGTCCGCCGCTCCATCCTCTTCGACGCCAAGGCGGACCTGCTGGTGTTCGGCATGGGCGAGCGGCCCATCTGGGAGATCGCCGACCGGCTCCACCGGGGCGAGCGCATCGAGGACCTGAAGGACATCCGCGGCACCGCGCACCTCATCAACGACGCCGCGATGAAGGCCCTTGAAGCGGACCCGGCGAAGCGCGCCGCGGACCGCGACAAGGTCGTGGTGCTCCCCTCCTACGAGGAGGTGGTGGCGGACACGCGCGCCTTCGCGGTGATGAGCCGCGACTTCCAGATGGAGACGAACCCCGGCAACGCGCGCCCCATCGTGCAGCGCCACGGCAACCGGGCCATCTACATGAACCCGCCCGCCCGGCCGCTGGAGGACGGCGCCGGCCTGCGTCCCGGCGAGACGTCCACGGTGGCGATGGATGAGCTGTACGACCTCAAGCTCAACCGCGTGCCGCACCCGATGTACACCGAGCGCATCCCCGCCTACGAGACGGTGAAGCACTCCGTGGTGCTGATGCGCGGCTGCTTCGGCGGCTGCACCTTCTGCTCCATCACCGAGCACGAGGGCCGCGTCATCCAGAGCCGCTCCGCGCAGAGCGTGCTGCGCGAGGTGCGCGAGGTGCGGCGCATGGGGGACTTCCGGGGCACCATCACCGACCTGGGCGGCCCCACGGCCAATATGTACAAGCTCAAGTGCAAGAGCGAGGACATCGAGAGCAAGTGCCGCAAGCTGTCGTGCGTGCACCCGGGCGTCTGCGAGAACCTCCAGACGGACCACGGGCCGCTCATCGACCTGATGCGCCAGGTGCGCAAGGAAGAGGGCATCAAGCACGTCTTCATCGCCAGCGGCGTGCGGTACGACCTGGCGGAGCGCTCGCCGGAGTACGTGAAGGAGCTGGCGGCGCACCACGTGGGCGGACAGCTCTCCGTGGCCCCCGAGCACGTGTCGCCCCGGGTGCTGGAGAAGATGAAGAAGCCCGGCATCGAGAGCTTCGAGCGCTTCCAGCACATGTTCGCGTGCGCCAGCGAGGACGCGGGCAAGGAGCAGTACGACATCGCCTACTTCATCAGCGGCCACCCTGGCTCCACGCTGGAGGACATGGTGATGCTGGCGCAGTGGCTGAAGGAGAAGGGCAAGCGGCCGCGGCAGGTGCAGGACTTCATCCCCACGCCCATGTCGGTGGCGACGGCCATGTACCACACGGGCCTGGACCCGCTGAAGATGGAGCCCGTGTACACGGCGAAGGGCCTGCGCGAGAAGCGCCTGCAGAAGGCGCTCCTGCTCTACTGGAACCCGGAGCACTGGCCGCTGGCGCGCGAGGCCCTGCGGCTCGCCGGCCGCGAGGACCTCATCGGCCGGGGCCCGAACGCGCTGGTGCCGCCGGAGTCCGCCGCGGAGGCCGCCCGCCTGCGCCGCACGTCTGAGAGGACCGAGGACGACCAGGGCCTGGCGACGAACGCGTGGCCCCGTCCGGTGCAGCCGCGCCCGTCGGGCCGGAGCCCGGGACGCACGCCGCGTCCGGGCCCGCGCGGACGGCCGTAGGCCCCTGGCTTTCGCTCCGGGGGGTGGCTCGGGTATAGGGTGCGCCGCCTTCAAGCACCCGACACCGCCGGAGCCACACGCCCATGCCCAGGACCTCCCAGGAGCAGTCGCAGGAGCGCCACGCGTTCCTGCTCGACCTCTTCCGCACCCAGCCCGACCTGAGCCGCCAGGACGCCCTGGAGAGCTTCAAGGACAAGTTCGGCGCGACCATCAACCTGCGCACCTTCAACGAGCTGCGCGACCAGGCGAAGAAGGAACTTTCGTCCGGTAGCGCCAGCGCCCGCACCCGCACCCAGGAGCCCGAAGTGGAAGTGAATGAGGACCGTCCGGAGGTCACGACCGAGGACGTGGGGACGATGCTGAAGTCCGCGGCGGCCCCGGAGCTGCTCAACGGCGCGGCGCCCGCCAAGAAGCCGAAGGCCAAGGGCCCGGGCGTGCGCAACGTGTTCGTGGACGCGCCGCAGGAGCACCTCCAGTTCCTGGAGCGCGTGGTGCAGCAGCTCCAGGAGGCCGGCGCCTCCAACGTGCGCATCGACCACGGCACCGACCGGTGGATGGTGCTCGTCGTCGACTCGAAGTAGCTCGACGGCGCGCGTTCAACGCCTGACGCCGGGCCCGCCTCCTGCTGTCCGGGAGCGCGGGCCCTGTCATTTCAATGGCAGCTCAAGTCCGGAAGGACGCTCCCATGGAGACGCAGACGCAACCGGAGAGGCGCATCCAGCGGGGAGACCTCTTCTGGCTGGTGCCGGACGACTCGCAGGGGTCACTCCCTGGCATCCCCCACCCCCATGTGGTCCTCCAGGAGGATGTCTTCAACCGCTCACGGATCCGCACCGTGGTCGTGTGCGCGTTGACCTCGAACCTGAAGCGGGCCCAGGAGCCCGGCAACGTGCTGCTCGACGTGGGTGAAGGCCACCTGCCGAAGCAGAGCGTCCTGGTCGTGTCGCAGGTGTCCTCGGTGGAGAAGACAGCGCTGGGGGAATACATCGGCACGCTTTCCGACAGGCGCGTGGAGCAGGTGCTGGCCGGGATGCGCTTCCAGCAGGCGTCCTTCTTCGACCGGTGACGCCCCCGTTGACCAGGAGACCTCATCCCAGCCCCAAAGCCGGCTTGGTCGGGATCCAATAAAAACGTGCTTAGCCGTTATTCCCGCAAGCGTGCTCACACGCTACCTGGGAGGAAGCACATGTCTCGTTCGATGCCTGCGCTGACGCTGACGCTCTGTGGTCTGCTTTTCGGATGTGGCGGGCAGCCCGAGGACGGCGAGTCCACCGAGGTCCTGGATGCGCCGGACACGCAGGTCATGCCCGCGGAAGGAGCCGAGGGAACCGTTACCGCGAGCGCGATCTCCACGATGTCCGTCTTCGGGGCCAGCGTGTCGTTCAATTCAAACGGAGACAACTTCACCGTCAGGGACACCGCGGCGGACGGCCACTCCGCCGTGGCCCATATCTATAACTCCAACACGGGGAGCTATTCCTTCTGCTGGAACAGCAGTGGCAGTGGCACCTCCGTGACCTGCAACCGCAACTTCGCCGAAGGCATCCTGATCCGCTTCCGTGCCTGCACCGGTGAGGCCGGTACCGGGCGGCTCGTGAATTGTTCTGATTGGAAGACCGTCAGCACGGCGAACTGAACCGAGGTCTCTTGCTGCCTGATTCCCATGACGGGCCCGCCTCCTTCTGTCCGGGAGCGCGGGCTCTGTCGTTTCGGGCGGGCAATCCTGGCGGAGGACGGATTGGATGGAGGGATGACACGTGCCCCTTCCCTCCTCGCCCTCACCCTCCTGGTGTCCGGAGGCTGTGCCAGCCGCCAGGTGCCTCCGCCCTCCCCTGCCCGGACCTGGACCACGACGCTGCATCAGGACCACCCGCTGGTGGGCCGCATCTGGGACGTGGCGGGGGGACGGTTCGCGGAAGCAGACACCCTGCGCGCGGCGGTGGTCTCCGCGCAGTACGTGCTCCTGGGCGAGCGGCATGATCATCCAGACCACCACCCACTCCAGGCGGAGCTGGTGCGCGCGAAGGCCTCGGAGGGCCGGCGCCCCGCGCTCGCCTTCGAGATGCTGGACGTGTCGCAGCAGCCCACGGTGGACGCGGCGCTGAAGGAGAAACCAGACGACGCCGAAGCGCTGGCGCGGGCATTGGACTGGGCGAAGAGCGGGTGGCCCGACTTCAGCCTCTACGCGCCGGTGTTCACCGCGGGCCTGGAGGCACACCTGCCCATCGTCGCCGCGAACCTGCCCCGCTCGCAGGTGCGGGACCTGGTGATGAAGGGCCCGGAGGCCGTGCCCGCGGACGTGCGCTCCCGGCTGGGGCTGGAGGTGCCCGTGCCCGAGGACGAGGCGAAGGCGGTGCGTGAGGAATTGGACCGCTCGCATTGCGGTGAGCTTCCCAAGGAGATGCTGGAGCCCATGGCGCTGGCGCAGCGGGCCCGCGACGCGATGATGGCGGACCGGCTGCTGGAGTCGGTGACGGTGGACGGCGCGGTGCTCATCACCGGCAACGGGCACGTCCGCAAGGACCGCGGAGTGCCCGCGCACCTGGCGCGCCGGATGAAGGACGTGACGGTCCTGAGCGTGGCGCTGCTGGAGGTGTCACCGGAGGCCCTCAAGCCCCAGGACTACGCGGCGCTCACGGGCGCCACGACGCTGCCCTATGACTACGTCTGGTTCACACCCGCGATGCCGGAGGACGACCCGTGCAAAGCCTTGCGGGAGCGCAAGACAAAGACGAACGGGCCGTCAAACCAGACACCTAAGTAGAATCCACTACGTAGAACCTACATGAGTCTGCCAGCCCCGCAAAGCTACACAAATACAAGATCAACACGGAAATGACGCGATGTGGTGAATTACGGAATTTTCCGGATTCGCTTGCAATGGTGTTCACTCCCTGTACTATTGTGTTCACTGGGCGAGGACTCAAGCAGCAGCGTCCAACATCCGGACCGAGAGGGGAAAATCAATGAGTCCATGCACGGCGCACCCTGGCATCCATCTATCGGGAACCAAGGTCATCCAGCTCCTGCCCCTTGAACCCGCGTAGCGCGTGGAGCATCCCCTTCCAACGAAGTCCGCCTCTCGCGACTCCTGAGCAGTCCACGGCGACAGCCATTGGACGCGGGGGCCGTCCCCTCCCATTCCACCGCTGAGCAGTGAAGACCCGGTGCTCCACGAGGAGACCCGGCAATGACTTCCCATGCCCAGGGCCTCCCGACCCGGCACGGCGACGTTCCCTGTCGTCCTCACGTTCTCGGCGACAGGGAACGTGGACCATCCCAACCCCGCAGGAGGATGTATGAACAAGCTGTCTCTGCCGACCCTCGTAGTGGCCCTGGGCTTCGCGACGCAGGCCATGGCGGCCTGGGCTCCCAGCTACTACCGCTGCACTTTCGATCAGCTCACCTCGGATCAGGCCCGCGGCCGCCAGCAGTGGGCCAAGAAGTGGGCGGACGCGGACCCGTTCAACATCTCCCCGGGCAAGGACCAGCGCTTCTGGGCCACGGTCTATGACACGGACGCGCAGCAGGCGTTCAACCTCAACCAGACCTGGCTCTATCCCGTGTTCGTGGATCCGAACTCCAGCTACGAGCCGTGGAAGGGCCCCGGCGCGCCGGGCACCGCGACCGCGGGCTTCACCGGGGATCAGATCTTCGCCGTCGCGTTCGACAACAAGCCCGTGCATGTCCTCATGGATGGCGTCTGCGAGCCGGGTTGCTACACCCCGGACCAGAAGGTCCTCTTCCAGGGCGGCCCCATGTCCATCCACAAGGCCCAGTCGGGCGGCGCGGATGACCTCGTCACCCTCTCCAAGGACGCCTCCCTGGACAAGGTGACGCTCGCCCCCAACACCGTGGAGCGCTACACGGTGGACCGGGACGCCGCGCGCCAGGAGATCCTTCGCTTCCGGATGCAGTCCGGTGGCCGCCTCTCCGTCACGCTCGAGCACCCGCTCGTCACCACCGAGGGCTCGCTCAAGAAGGCCAAGGAGTTCGTCGTCGGTGAGCGGCTGGTCCGCCAGGACGGCACGCCGGATGAAATCCTCTCCATCCAGGGCGAGTCCTGGTTCGGCAAGGCCTACAACCTGCGCCCCGTCAGCACGGACCTGACCTCCAACATCCTCGTCGCCGAGGGCTACCTCAACGGCTCCGCCCGGTTCCAGAGCGAGTACGTCGAGGAGCTCAACCGCCTCATCCTCCGGACCAACGTCCCGGACGCGCTCATCCCGTAGCGACGACGCCCCACCCGCTACCCGCTGTTCCGGACGGCTCCCGCCTCACGCGGGGGCCCGTCCGCCCATGCCCGGACACGAGGGACGCCGACCCATGCGCCGTCAACACCGCAGGAAGTACACGCTCCCGCTCACCGCCAGCGTGCTGGCCGTGGGGGCCGTGGGCCTCTTCTGGCTGCTCACGGACACGCCCGCGCCCGCCCCTTCGCTGGCGGCCGTCCCGGTGGCCCCCGCCGCGCGCCCGGCCTCGCCCGCCGCCACGGGGCCCTCGCCGACGAGCGTGGCCCGTCCCCTGGACACCCTCCATCCGGTGGTCGTCAGCACGTCGCTTGAAAGCAACACCCCCATCCCCCAGGCGCTGGCACGTCCCGGCTCTCCGCTGGATGTGCTCCGCCAGCGGGTCATGGCGGAGAACCCGGACCTGGCCCGCTTCCGCCAGTTGCAGCGCAAGGTGTTGCGCCGGGCGGAGGAGACCCAGGCCCTCCAGGCGCTCTTCAATGACAGCAAGGTCGTCGACACCGCGAAGCGGGACCTGCTCGCCAAGGGTGAGCTGCGCTTCACCGACGAGGCCCAGTTCCGCCGCCTCTACCAGGTCGAATACCTGGGCATGGGCGTGGAGTGGCAGGACAACCCCGAGCGCGAGGCACGCTTCAAGGACATCGAGCAGCTCATCCTCGCCAACAACATCCAGCCGGACATGGACCTGGAGCTCCGGCGCTCGCTCGCGGGCGACAAGGTCGAGCTCTTCATGATCCTGCTGCACAACGACCGACCCCGGGCGGAAGCCCTGCTGCTGAAGACGCAGGGCACCCGCCTGGCGCCGCTGCTGGAGAACGCCCGCGTCCGCTTCGACGCCCTCTGGGCGCTCGCGAACAAGTAGCGGCGGCGCAATCCGCCATCCCGGGACGGGGGCCTGCCCCCGGCACGAGCCACAGACCGCTGTAGTCACCTCAGGAGACTGTTTCATGCAAGCAAGGACCACGAAGAAGAGTGTCGTTTCGCGCCGGCTGATGATGGCGCTGGCCCTGTCGGTGGCCCTGCCCGCCACGGCGGCGGATCCCCAGGGCCCGGGCGAGCTGACGCCGCGGATGCTGCCGCGCAAGGGGCTCGTCGACCTGCGCCGCGACCTGGCCATTCCGCGCGTCGTCGTGAAGTTCCACGAAGGCACCCACGTGCGCGTGCGCAATGGCCGCATCGCCCAGTTCACCGATGAGCGGAGCGCGCGCGAGGGCACCCAGCTGCGCGGCCGTGGCCTGTCCGCGCTCCAGGTGGGGGCGGACGTGGACGCCGTGGTCCGGCTCGCCGGCGGCGATGCCCACGCGCTCGGGTTGGATCGCCTGTTCAAGGCGGATGAGCTGCTGCTCGACGACCGCCGCACGGAAGGGGAGCTGCGCGGGAACCAGGAGCTGGCCGACCTGAACCTGTACCTGGAGATCCCCATGCGGGCGGGCACCACCTACGCCGACGTCCAGGCCCTGGTGGCGAAGCTGGACGCGCTGCCCAGCGTGGAGACGGCCTATGCCGAGCCGGCCGCGGAGCCCGCGGCCGTCAACTGGCCCAACATGATGCCCAGCCTGATGGCCGTGGCCCCCAACCTCCAGGGCGAGCAGGGCTACCTGGGCGCGGCGCCCGCGGGCGTTGACGCGAACTACGCCTGGACGGTCGCGGGCGGCAATGGCGAGGGGATCCGCATCGTGGACGTGGAGGGCGCCTGGCGCACCACCCACGAGGACCTTCCGGCCTTCTTCCACCAGGGCGGGACCCAGTTCAACGACCTGGGCTGGCGCAACCACGGCACCGCCGTGATGGGGGAGATGGTGGGCCGCAACAACGGCGTCGGCGTGACGGGCATCGCGCACGGCGCGTCGCCCGGCTTCGAGGCCATTGGCGCGCAGAGCGCCGCGAGCGCCATCGCCAACGCCGCCATCGCGGCGGGCGCCGGCAACGTCGTCCTCATCGAGCTGCACCGCCAGGGGCCCGCGGATGCCACGCCCTGCACCTGCAACTTCGGCCAGTGCAACTTCGTCGCCATGGAGTACTGGCAGGCGGAGTTCGACGCCATCACCCAGGCCACCTACAACGGCACGTCCGTCGTGGAGGCCGCGGGTAACGGCAGCGTCAACATGGACGACCCGGCCTACGGCGGCGTCTTCAACCGCGACCTGCGCGACTCGGGTGCCATCGTGGTGGCGGCCGGCTCCGCCCAGGGCCGCGTGCCCATGTGCTGGACCAACTACGGCTCCCGCCCGGACGTGAATGGCTGGGGCGAGGTCGTCGTGACCACCGGCTACGGTGACCGCTACAACGGCGGCACCGAGGACGGCTGGTACACCGGGACGTTCAGCGGCACCTCCAGCGCGTCGCCCATCGTCACCGGCTCCGTCGCCGCGCTGCAGGGCGCCCTGCGCGCTCACGGCCGCTACGCCCTGAGCCCGCTCGCCGTGCGCGACGTGCTCTCCAGCACCGGCAGCGCCCAGGCCGCGGATGCCCGCCGCATTGGCAACCGCCCCAACCTGCGCGCCGCCTTCATCCGCCTGAACCTCTTCTAGGCGGCACCAGCCACCGGCGGTCCTGCCCCCATGCGGGTCGGGACCGCTGGCCTCTGGACGTCCACCCGCTTCCTTCCACCCTCCGTCGGGCTTCCGCAGCCAGTGCTCGCCATGTCCCTTCCTCCCACGAAGAAGAAGAAGAAGCTGCTGCGGGTGCTGTCTCTTATGCACATCT
>NZ_RAWA01000388.1 GCF_003611675.1 Corallococcus sp. CA053C | reverse complement strand
GTCCGGTAATGGACCCCATCAGGCCATGGCCCCGGTCATCCGCGCCCCGGCCCCAGACGGCACCCGCTGCCGCAGGGACTGGTAGTGCCTCAGCCACGACGTGTTCAGCGGATCCAGCTTCAGGGCCTCGGCGTAGCACTCCAGCGCCGCCGACACGGCCCGCTGGGCCTCCAGGGCGTGACCCTGGGTAAAGAGGGCGCGGGCCTTCACCTCCACCTCCGGGCGCGCGGCCAGGAAGGCGCTGCGCAGGGCCTCCATCGTCGGCTCCGGCACGCCCGCCGCGACACACCGCGCGAGCCCCGGGAGGTTGCCCCGGGTGGCGTCGTAGCCCACGCGGGAGAGCGGCTCACCGAGCGTGCGCTGCGCGGCCAGCACCCGGACCCGCAGGGCGTCGAGCGCCTGCCGCTGGGACGTGGGCAGCGCGCGGCCCTGGAAGGCGACCAGGCGGCGCAGCGCGGCCTGGGCGCGGCGGTGCACGTCCGCGAAGTCCGCGTCGGGCTTCGCGCCCAGCAGGGTGTAGGGGTCGCGGGCGACGGCCTCCGCGCGGGACAGCAGCCGGGCCAGCTCCGCGTCGGGCGCGGGCTCCGCGTCCTCTTCCAGCGCGCGCGTGAGCAGCCGGCTCAGCGCGGGGTACTCGTCGGGGAAGTGGACGAAGACGCCCGCGGTCACGCCCCAGGTGCGCGCCTCGTCGAAGGTGACGTGGCGGACGACGTCGCAGGCGCCCACCGCCGTCTCCCCACGGAAGGACACCTCCACCGGCAGGCGCGCGGCGAGCGGCGGCAGCGAGCCCTGGCACTCGGCGAAGAGGCCCTCGGGGGCGACGTCGCTCACGGACACCGGCTGGAGCACCTCGCCCGGCGTCAGGCCCAGGCGCACGCGCAGGTCCGACGGCGCGTCCGTGCGGGGCGCGGAGGCCTCCAGGGGCGCCGCCGTGTCCACCAGCGGGGAGGGCGCGGTGAAGGGGCCCCCCACCCGGTCCACCAGCGCGATGGGCACCGTGTTCAACGGCACCGGAGCGGCGTCCACGGAGGGCGCCAGGTGCATGAACGGAATGGCCGCGGACCCCAGCGTGGAGGTCGCGTGCGCCGGAGCCGCGCCATGGGATGCGGCGACCGGGCCGGTGCTGGATGGGGACACCTGCCGCTCGGCGGGCCCCAGCAGCGCCACGGCCGACGACCAGAACGCGGCCACCTCCGCGCGCATGGCCACCTCGCCCGCGTGGGCCGAGGAAGCCCCGTCGTCCGCCGCGCGCAGCGCCGCATCCTCCATGGACGTGGCGGACGCGCCCCACTCGGGCACGTCCTCCACGATTTCAATGTCGTCCACCGCGTCGTGCTCCACGTCCACCACGAACGCCTCCGAAGCGTCCTCGCGCGCGTCCGCCGACGCATCCCGCACGCCGACCTCCGTGCCCAGCACCTCCGCGAGCGCGACGCGGAAGGCCCGCGCGTTGTCGAAGCGCTCCTCGGGACGCGCGGCCAGCGCGCGCAGCAACACCGTGGACAGCGCGGGAGGAATGCTCGCGTTGAGCGCGTGCGGTGGGTACAGCACCACGTCCGCGGACCGCCCCAGCCCGAACGGCAGCCGCCCGGTGACGAGCAGGTAGCCCGCCACGCCCAGCGCGTGCACGTCCGCGCGAGGCCCACCGGAAGTCCCCGCGCACTGCTCGGGCGCCATGAACGTGGGCGAGCCCACCGACACGCCCTGGGCGCGCTCCTCGGACGTCAGCGCCGCGGCCCGCACCGCGCTCGCGCCGAAGTCGCGCACCTGCACCCGCCGCGCCCCCTTCGAGTCGCGCGTGACGAGCAGCGAGTCCAGCGTGAGGTCACCATGCACGAGCCCCCGCGCGTGCGCTGCCTCCAGCCCCGCGAGCGCCTGGTCCAGCACCTCGCCCGCCTCCGCGGGAGACAGCGGCAGGGGCATCGCGCTCAGCGACTCGCCCTCCGGCGCCTCCATCAACACGCAGGGCAGGCCGTGGGGACCGGGGCGCACGTCCAGCACGCGCGCCACATGACGGTGCACGACGTTGCGCTGCGCGAGCGCCTCCGAGATGAACCGCGCGCGCACCGCCGGCCGCTCCGCGAGGTGCGGGTGCAGCACCTTCACCGCGAAGCGGTGCCCCGTGGGCACGTACTCGGCCAGGTACACCGAAGCCACCGCGCCCGTCTCCAGCCGGCGCTTCAGCAGCAGCGGCCCGTGGCGCTGGCCCTCCAGCGAATCCCCGGCGACCGACGGCGACGCCACGGGGCAGGCTTCCCCGTTCAGGTGGTCCACGACGCAGCGCTTGCAGCCCATCGACATCCTCGCCTGCCACCCCCTGGATGGGGCGGACGCGGGTGGGGCTTGCAACGTCCGCGCCCCGTGCCCGGGGGCCCTTCCCGTCCACCACCGGACACTCCAAGCGCCCGAAGGTGCCGGAAAGCCCCGGAAACGGTCCGGGGCCCCCTGTAGAAATGACAGGCGGCCCCGGGTAGAAATGGGTGAGGGGAAACAGGAGGCGCGGTAGGCCTCTGCCCCACACGAAGCGCTAGAGGAGCTTGAGGCGCTTCTTGGCCTTGAGCGCCTCGACGACCTTGCGGACGTCCTGGCTCTTGTCCTTGGGGACGACGAGGACGGCGTCGCCGGAGTCCACCACCACGACGTCATGGAGGCCCACGACGGCGAGGGTGCGCTTGTCGCCCAGCACCACGCAGTTGGTGCAGTCCACGAGCACCGCGTCGCCGGAGACGACGTTGCCCTGCGCATCCGCGGGGCGCACTTCCGGGATGGCGGCGAAGGAGCCGACGTCGGACCAGCCGAAGTCGCCATCCAGCACCGCGATGTTCTCCGCCTTCTCCATCACGCCGTAGTCGATGGAGATGGAGGGCAGCTTCGGGAACACGCGCTTGAGCACGGCGGCGAAGGTGCGCTTGCCTGCGGCCTTCTGGAGCGCGTCGAGCCCCTTCTTCATCTCCGGCATGTGCTGCTGGAAGGCCCTCAGCATGACGTCCGCGCGGAAGACGAAGATGCCGCCGTTCCACAGGTAGTCGCCGCTGGCCAGGTACTCCTGCGCCGTCTTGAGGTCGGGCTTCTCCTTGAACGCCTTCACGCGGCGGCCGCCGCCCTCCAGCCCGTTACCGACCTGGATGTAGCCGTAGCCCGTCTCCGGGCGCGCGGGCTTGATGCCCAGCGTGACGATGTGGCCGCCCTCGGCGATGCGCGCGGCCTCCGCGAGCGTGCGCTGGAAGCCCTTCACGTCCGCGACGTGGTGGTCCGACGGCAGCACCGCGAGGATGCCCTTCGGGTCGCGCGCGGCCACCTGGAGGGCGGCGAGCGCGATGGCGGGGGCGGTGTTGCGCGCCACGGGCTCCACCAGGAGGTTGCCCTTGGGCAGGCCCTTCACCAGCTTCGCGGCCGTCTTCGCGTGCACGGGGCCGCAGACGATGAAGGTGTTCTTCACCGGCGCCAGGCCCTTGAGGCGCAGCGCGGTGTCGGTGAGCAGCGGCAGCTTGGAGGCGAGCGGGAGGAACTGCTTCGGACGGGCCTGGCGGGACAGCGGCCAGAAGCGGGTGCCGGAGCCTCCGGCCATGATGACGGGATAGAGGGCCATATGCGGGGTCAAGCTCCTGGAGGACGCCAGGCCACACCTGGCGCGAATGGCGGCGCACCATAGCGCTTCGCGCCGTCGGAGGAAGGGGGCCCGGCCGGCTGCTCGACAGGCGATGGGGCGCGCGGATGTGGGCAGAGTTTTGACCCGCCCCCGAAAAGCCAGTCTCATGCCCCACCGTTGAGTCTCAAGCCCACATCCACCGGGTGGACGCTGGCCTTCACCGTGCTCCTGACGGTGGGGTTGTCCCTCGCCCCACTGCCGGAGAAGTTCCGTCCCCTTCCCAGCCTTCGCCAGGAAGGGTCGCTCGGTCCCAAGCTGGTGGCGCTCGCGCTGCCGGCGTCCCTGCGCGGCGTGAAGGCCCCGCGTCCCTCCGCCGACACGATGGCGCCCGACGCGCCGCCCTCCGCGCTCGCGGAGGCGGACACCGCCGGCACCGACACGGATCCGCAAGCCGGCCCGGACGTGGGCGAGGCCCCCGCGGTGCCCGGCATCGGCCTGGAGGAGCTGAGCGCCCCCACGCTGGCGAACGCGCTGGAGCTGGAAGCGCTGCGCGAGCGCATGGGCGCGAAGCACGTGGACATCGAGCTCAACTGCCGCAAGGCGCGCGCGGACGGCTCGTGTGAAGAGGACGGCCTCGCGCCGCTGATGCGCGCGCTGGGGGACCTGCGCTCGGACGCGCGGCGCACGCCGGTGCGGGTGGTGCACCTGGGCGATTCGCTGATTGCCTCCGACTACATCACCGACGTGGTGCGCGACCGGCTCCAGGAGCGCTTCGGTTCGGGCGGTCCGGGCTTCCTCTACATCCACCGGCTGGCGAGCGCCGGCCGCGCCACGCGCGCGGGCACCGCGAGCACGGACGGCTGGAAGATGGAGCGGCTGGTGGACACGCACTGGCCCAAGGACCGCGTGGGCTGGACGGGCGTGGCCTTCTCCACGAGCGGGCCGTCGCAGGGCGCGCGCTTCTCGGTGGAGGGCTCGCGCGAGGCGGAGCTGTTCTTCCTCGCCCAGCCGGCCAACGGTTCGGTGCAGGTGTCGGTGGACGGCAAGCCCACGCAGCGCATCCAGACGCGCGCGTTCGGCCCCAAGTCGGAAGCCGCCTTCGCGCGGTTGAAGCTGCCGGAGGGCGCGAAGACGTTGACGCTCACGGCCAGCGGCAAGACGGAGCTGCACGGCGTCTCGCTGGAGTCGGGCACGCCGGGCGTCGTCTACGACACGGTGGGCCTCTTGGGCGGCATGGCGGAGGTGTACCTGCGCGCGCAGCCCGCGGCCTTCCGCGCGCAGCTGCGGCACCGCAAGCCGTCGCTGGTGGTGTTGATGGTGGGCGGCAACGAGGCGTTCTTCCTGTCGCGCGAGCGCACCACGGTGGACGAGGTGCGCTCGCAGATGAAGGAGCTGGTGTCGCGCGTGCGCACGTCGGTGCCGGACGCGGCGTGCCTCGTGATGTCGCCCATCGACGCGGGTGTGCGCACGATGAGCGGCGAGCTCGTCACGCGCCGGCACTCGGCGGAGGTGGCCGAGGTGTTCCGCGAGGAGGCGCGCCAGGGAGGCTGCGCCTACTACGACACGCTGGCGGCGATGGGCGGCGAGGGCTCCGCGCTCAAGTGGCTGGAGTCGGGCCTGATGCTGGAGGACCTGGTGCACCCGCGCGTGCGTGGCTCCAACCTGCTGGGCCACCTGTTCGACCTCGCGTTGCAGCGGGCCTTCGCACGCACGCATCCGCCGCGAATTCCGGCCGCGGATATGTCGGGCCTGCAGAACGCGACCCCGGCGCTCCAGCACACGTTCGAAGCGCTGGCCCGCCGCGAGTCCGGCGCGAAGCTGCGCGTGGGCATCGCGCAGTTGGGCGCCTCGCACACGGCGGCGCACTTCTTCTCCGACACCGTGCGCGACGCGCTGACGAAGCGCTTCGGCGACGCGGGGCGCGGCTTCATCGCGGCGGGCAAGCCGTCCCCCCGGCTGGAGGCGGCGCACGTGTCGCGCACGCTGGACGGGTCGTGGACGGTGGAGGACGCGAAGGGCGCTGCTGAGCCCGGAGGCCTCTGGGGGCTCACCGGCATCCGCGCGGTAGGAGCGCCTGGAGCAAGCCTGGGCATCTCCTTCTGCCAGGGCTGCGAGGGCCGCAAGGACACGCCGGGCCGGCTGGACCTTTACGCGCTGGACGCGCCGGGCGCCGCGGCGCCGGAGATCCGCGTGGACGGGGAAGCGATTGCCCCGGAGGCACCGCCACCCGAGCCGCTGACGAAGCCCACGGTGCGCATCCGCTCCTTCCCGGTGACGGGCCTTGCGCACACGGTGCAGGTGACGGTGCCGGAGGGCGGCGGATCCGCGACGGTGCTGGGCGCGTCGATGGAGTACGACACGCCGGGGCTGGTGTACGACGCGCTGGGGTTGCCGGGAGCCACGGCCTTCACGGCGAGGGACATGGACGCGACGGCGATGGACGCGCAGCTCACCGCGCGCCGGCCGGACCTGCTGGTGTTCTGGTACGGCACCAACGAGGCGGAGCTGCCGGAGCTGGACGCGGGCGTGCTGCGCCAGGACTACACGGCGCTGGTGTCACGGCTGCGCAAGGCGACGGGCGCGGAGTGCCTGCTCATCGGGCCCACGGACCGGCTCCAGCAGGACGCGGACGGCCGGTGGACGGAGGCGCCGTCGCTGGGGAAGGTGCTGGCGACCTTGCCGCAGGTGGCGAAGGACGCGGGGTGCGCGTACTGGTCCGCGCGCGCGGCGATGGGCGGCGAGCGTTCCATGCAGCGCTGGCAGCGGCAGCCGGTGGCGCTGGGCCATGTGGACGGCGTGCACCTGACGCAGGCGGGATACGCGGTGCTGGCGAACGCGTTCGTGAAGGACCTGATGGCGGCGTACGAGTCCACGAAGAAGGGCGGCGAGCCGACGGCCTCCGCCGCGGGAGCGCCCTGAGCCGTGCTGTCCCACAGCCTCCACTACGTCATCTTCGTCATCGTGGTGTTCGCGCTCTACTGGGCGGTGCACCGGCACTTCTGGCCCCGGATGTTGGTGCTGCTCGTGGCGAGCCTGGTGCTCTACACGGGCTTCACGCAGCTGCCGACGCTCATCGCGCAGGGGAACGTGACGCTGAAGGCCCTGCTGCTGGCGGGGCTGCCGCTGCTCATCTTCCTGGCCGGCGTGACGGTGGATCACCTGTGGGTGAAGGGCCTGGGGCGCACGGACAGGCCGGGCGTGCGCAAGCTGCTGGTGGTGCTGTCCATCGTCTCCAACCTGGGGATGCTGGCGGGCTTCAAGTACCTGGAGCTGTTGCGCAAGACGGCGCTGGCGGTGCTGGGGCCGTGGGGCGTGGAGGTGCGGCCGGAGCCCTTCCACCTGTTGTTGCCGGTGGGGCTGTCGTTCTTCGTCTTCCAGTCCATCAGCTACACGGTGGACGTGTACCGGGGGAAGGCGAGCCCGGAGCACTCGTTCGTGGAGCACCTGCTCTACATGCTGTTCTTCCCGCGCGTGGTGAGCGGGCCCATCGTGCGCGCGTCGGAGCTGATGGCGCACTTCCGCGAGGTGCCCACGCTGACGCCGGATGACGGCGGCAAGGCGATGTTCCGCATTGCTGTAGGGCTGGTGAAGAAGCTGATCATCGCGGACGTGCTGGGCAGCGGCATCGTGGATCCGGTGTTCGGAAGCCCGCACGCGTACTCGTCCGCGGAGTGCGCGGTGGCGGCGGTCGCGTACACGCTGGAGCTGTACTACGACTTCTCGGGGTACTCGGACATCGCCATTGGCGTGGCGGCGCTGTTCGGCTTCCGGTTCCCGGAGAACTTCGCGCGGCCGTACCTGGCGAAGAACCTGTTCGAGTTCTGGAACCGCTGGCACATGAGCCTGTCGTCGTGGCTGCGGGACTACCTGTACATCCCGCTGGGCGGCAACCGGCGTTCGAAGCCGAGGGTGCTGTTCAACCTGATGATGGTGATGGTGCTGGGAGGCCTGTGGCACGGGGCGGACTGGCGCTTCGCCGTATGGGGCGCGGTGCACGGCGTGGCGTTGTGCGCGGTGCGCTGCTGGTGGTGGTTCCGGGGCAAGCAGCAGGAGCCGGGACCGGTGCGCGTGGGCCTGGGGATGCTGGCCACGTTCACGCTGGTGGTGTTGACGCGCGTGGTGTTCCGGGCGCCGGACATGACGCACGCGGGTGAGTTCTACGCGCGCATGTTGGCGGGAATCCCGGGCCTGGCGAACGTGGGCCCGCTGGTGTGGACCATGTTGGCGGTGGCCATCCTCGCGCACACCCTGCCAATGAAGGTCTACGACCTGACGGCGCTCGCGTTCCTCAAGCTGCCGGCCCCCGCGAGAGCGGTGGTGCTGGTGCTCATCGGCCTGGGCATCCGGCAGCTGTCCACGCTGGAAGCGCGGCCCTACGTGTATCTGCAGTTCTGAGTACGCTGCGCCGGATGGGGCGTGTCCGGCGACATCTCTGGTGGGTCGCGGCGAGCCTGGGCGTTGCGTGTGCCAGTAGCGGGGCCCGCCGGTTCTACGCCTCTTCGGAGCTGTCACGGCGGGAGGGACTGGAAGGTCTGACCATTGCTCCGGGCCCCTGGCCGGAGATCCCCGCGGTCCTGACCCACGCCTCCGTCGTTCCTGATGACCTGATCATCCCAACGCTTCACGCCCTGCTTGCGCTGCCAGGGGCAGTCGATGCATGCGATGCGAGCACGGGACGCCCACGCCCCGAAGCCTCGGAGTACTGCGTCGCCATCTATCGGACGCCTTCTGACTGGCGTGTGTCCTGGCCTGTTCGGAACACGGTGAAGTCGGCGGGTTCCTGTCACCCTCCATTCGGAGGAGTTGATGACGCGGATTACGGCAACGACCTGCCCGTCTTGGGTTATGCCCACAACCACCCGTGCGCATCGGACGTGAGCAATCAGGACCTGAGCACCTGGCCGATGGTGAAGTCGGAAGGTGCGTGGGTGGTGGTCGCGTATGGCACGACGCCCGGCGGACGGCTCGCGCGTGACGAACGAGGGCAGGTGATTCCCGCGTGGGGGTGGCTCGCCACCGGACACCGGGATGCGCCCCGGTTCTACAAGTGGAATCAGGAGGGTCAGGTCTACCGGTGGGATGGCGGTAGGAAGCAATGGAACTTCCAGGCACGCTGCACACCGCGTCCTTCCAGCATGTTCAGACCCGAGGGAGTTCTACCGGACTGCTCCGCGGCCCTTCACCCCTAGAGCCTCACGGCCATCCAGGTGTCCTCATGCTGAAATCGCCCCGGTTCATGCTGATCGCATCGTTGCTCGTGGAGACGGGCCTCCTGGGGATGCCTCTCTGCAACAGGAGACCAGATGCGAGCCCGGCGGCTGCCCAGGCCGCCACCGCACGCCCTGATGCAGGCGCCCCTTCCACTCCGGAGGCGCCCATCCCATGGCCGAAACAAGACCTGCCTCCTCTCGCGACCCTGGAAGGTCCTGCCATCCAGGCCGCGCATGCCGCATTGCAGGAAGTGCTGAAGCGCTTTCCCAAGGAGTTCGAGGGTCAGTGCGCCTTCTCCGCCAGGGCCCTGGAAGTCGTCATCGGCCAGGAGGCCGGCTGGTACTTCGTGCGGATCAACCGCCGTGTGGATCGGTGCCCTGGCTTCGGACCCCGTGTCACGGGCCTTGAGACCGACTGGTTCGAGCTCTACGCGGTGTCACCCGAAGGCAAGCTCGAGCGGTATCCCTACCAGCCCTAGGGGGTGTCCCTAATTAAGCCAAAGCATCATGCAGGCCAGGTGGAGGACCGCCAGGTAGTTGGTGGCGGTCTTCTCGAAGCGGGTGGCCACGGCGCGGAAGCGCTTGAGGCGGTGGAACATGCA
>NZ_RAWA01000387.1 GCF_003611675.1 Corallococcus sp. CA053C | reverse complement strand
CCCCCACCACGAGCAAGGACACCAGCCACCCGCCACGCCAACCCATGCCACACCCCTTGCAAACAGGCCTGGGAGGGAGGGTGCGTCGTGCAAGGGGATCCGCCAAGTACCCCCGGGTCGGGCCCGAACTCGCCTGCTTGGACCCACGCGGTGTACGGCAGGGCCTCGCACCGCGCGGTCGGTATACTGCGCATCCCCATGAAGACGGACACGCTGAAAGCGCAGATCAAACGCACGTTGCGGCGCGACCTGTGGCTCGCCATCGCCCCCGCGGCGCTCCTCGTCGCCGCCGCGTTCGCGGTGACGTTCTACTTCGTCAAACCCGCGCCCCCCAAGACACTGGTGATGGCGCTGGCGCCCGAAGAGGGTGGCTTCAACTACATGGCGAAGCGCTACCAGAAGTTCCTCGCCGAGCAGGGCGTGACGCTGGAGCTGCGCCTCACGAAGGGCTCCGTCAGCAGCGTGGAGCAGCTGGCCGCGGAGGACAGCGGGGTGGACATCGCCTTCGCGCAGAGCGGCACGACGGGCGGCAAGGACCAGGCGGTGCCGGAGCATGTGGTGTCGCTGGGCAGCCTCTCCTACGTGCCGCTCTGGGTCTTCTACCGGGGAGAGCGCGTGGACGACGTGCGCGGCCTGGCAGGCAAGCGCATCGCGGTGGGCCCGGAGGAGAGCGGCACGCGCGCGCTGGCGATGACGCTGCTGAAGGCCAACCGCGCGGACGCGGCGCCCACGCAGCTGTTGCCGCTGGACCGGGACGCGGCCATCGACGCGCTGGTGAAGGGCACCGTCGACGCGGTGTTCCTGGTCTCCCCGGCGGAGTCCAAGCGCATCCAGAAGCTGGCCGCCGGGAAGGACGTGCACCTCATGAGCTTCACGCGCGCGGAGGCCTACACGCGCCGCTATCCGTACCTGTCGAAGCACGTGTTGCCCCGGGGCGTGTTCGACTTCGCGGAGGACGTGCCGGATCAGGACGTGCAGTTGCTCGCGCCCAACGCGCTGCTGCTGGCGCGCGACACGCTGCACCCTGCGCTCGCGTATCTGCTGATGCGCGCGGCCAGTGAGATTTCGGGCACCGCGGGCATCCTGGACAAGACAGGGGAGTTCCCCGCGCCGCTCGCCGCGGGCTTCCCCCTGAGCAGCGAGGCGAAGCGCTTCTACGCGTCCGGCGTGCCGCTGCTCCAGCGCTACCTGCCGTTCTGGGCGGCGAACCTGGTGGACCGGCTGTGGGTGATGCTGGTGCCCATCATCGCGGTGGTGGTGCCGCTGATGCGCGCGGTGCCGGCGGCGTTCCTGTGGCGGGTGCGCTCGCGCATCCACCGCTGGTACGCGCGGCTGAAGGAGATTGAGATCCAGCTGGAGGAGGACCCGGACCAGGAGATGCTCCAGGACATGCTCAAACGGCTGGAGGAGGCGGAGCGTGAGGTGAACCGCATCGCGGTGCCGCTCGCGTACGCGGAGAACCTCTACTTCTTCCGCGAGCACGTGGACGTCGTGCGCCGCCGGCTCACGCGCAGGCTCGCGGGCGCGCCGGAGCACAAGGAGCTTCCCCTGCAGGTGAGCGCCTGATGGACGGGGGCGTGGACGAAGAGGTGTCGCTGGTCGGGTTGACGGAGGACATGGGCGTCAACGCGGTGCTGTTCGGCTTCGTGGGGCTGTACGCGCTCACGTTCCCGGGCCGCGTGCGGGCCTGCTACCTGGTGGGCAGCCACGCCACGAGCGAGGCGGTGGGCGAGAGCGACCTGGACCTCACGCTCGTCTTCAAGGACACGTTCCTGCCGGGCGAGGAGGCCCGCTTCGAGCGCTTCCGCATGGCGGTGGGGCCGCTGGCCCGCTACCCGCTGGACCTGAACGCGGTGGAGGAGGCGCGGCTCGTCGCCGAGGGCGAGGTCAACCTCAAGCAGAACGCGCTGCTCATCGCGGGCGAGGACGTGCGCGACCGCGTGCCGCTGATGCCGCTGGAGGCGTGGACGCGCCACTGCATGCACCAGCCGTACAGGTTCATCGAGCGGGCGCGCGCCCGCGCCGAGGACGCGCCCCTGCGCTACCCGCTGGAGTACCCGGACGCGCGGGGCGAGCTGTACGGCTACGACTACCGCGAGGTGATGGACGCGCAGGGCCAGCTGCACCGGGGCTTCAAGGAGCTCGTGACGTTGGCGTGCCGGATGGCGACGGCGGCGGTGGCGCTGGACGCGGGCCGCCACACCTTCTCCAAGCGCGACGCCATCCAGGCGCACCGCGAGCACATCCACGACACCTGGACGCCCCTGTTCGAGTCCATCTTCGCGAGCCGCCAACAATGGGGCTACCGCGTGCCGGAGGACGCGGCGGCGCGGGCGAAGCTGCGCGAGGCGTGCGCGCGGATGCTCGACGCGGAGAACGCCTTCCTCGCGCGCTACCGCGACTTCCTGCTGGCGGAGGTGACGCGGGGGAGGGTGGAGGACCGGGTGCTGGCGGCCCGGCGGCTGGGGGACATCGCCTATCCCGGCGACGAGGTGCCCCAGGCGCTCCAGCAGCTATTGGAATCGCCGGAGCCCGTGGACGCGGCGCTGCGCGAGGCGGCCCGTGAGTCCCTCGCGCGCTACCGCGGCGTGAAGCCTTCTTGAAGGAGTGTGGATGTCGCGCCCCCCGGTGTACCTGAAGCAGAACGTCGTCGCGGAACCGCTCCACAACCAGTGGTACGCGTGGTGGTTCCTGGCGTCGCCCATGACGGCGCCGCTCTTCGTCGCGAACCTCCATGTGAAGATCATGGAGTCCTTCGTCGCCAACCCCGCCATCCACGTCGCGGCGCTGAAGAGCCCGGCGCTGCGCGGCGGCCCCTACCTCAACTGCGGCGTGGAGCGGGTGGGGGAGGTGAAGGCGCTCTTGGAGCGCACGCTGAAGGAGGAGGCGCTGGCGCTCGGGTATGCGCAGGCGATGCGGGAGTTGGACGCGCTGCTCGCCTCCGCGGAGGGCTTCTCCCTGGAGGAGCTGTACCCGCGCGTGCCGGACCTGCTGCGCGGCTACGTGGAGCTCACCTATGACCTGAAGAACCGCGCCTCGCCGCGCTTCTTCGAGTCGCTGCTCTACAAGAGCCCGTTCCACCGTGAGTCCTCGCAGAGTCTGTCATTGCGGCTCATCCACGAGGACGCGCGCCCGTATGTCTTCAGCACGCCCCGGCTGGACGACTCGCGGGATGGCAGCCTCCAGGTGCGCCTGCCCTTCCGGCACGAGGCCTGGGACACGCTGTTCGCCATGCGGCGCACCCCGGCACCGCTGGAGCCGGTGCGCGACGCGCTGGGCATCCCGCCGCAGGACGGGGACACCTTCGCGTCCTTCTTCACGCCCGAGCCGCCCCGGCCCGCCCCCCGCTACGACGGTGACGGGGTGCGCGTGCGCTACTTCGGCCACGCGTGCGTGCTCATCGAGTCGCGCCACGTCAGCGTGCTCACCGACCCGGTGGTGAGCTACGACTTCCCCAGCGACCTGCCGCGCTACAGCTTCGCGGACCTGCCGGAGCGCATCGACTACGTGGTGCTCACGCACGGCCACGCGGACCACCTGATGTTCGAGCCGCTGCTCCAGCTGCGCCACCGCATCGGCACGGTGGTGGTGCCGGCGGGCGGTGGCGGCGCGCTGGTGGATCCGTCGCTGCGGCTGATGCTCCAGCACGCGGGCTTCCGCAACGTGGTGACGCTGTCGGAGCTGGAGTCGCTGCCGGTGCCCGGTGGTGAGCTGCTGGGCCTGCCCTTCCTGGGCGAGCACGGCGACCTGGACGTCCGGGGCAAGCTCGCGCACCTGGTGCGACTGGAGGGGAAGTCGCTGCTGATGGCGGCGGACTCCAACGCGCTGGAGCCCCGGCTGTACGAACACGTGCGCCGGCACGTGGGCCCCATCGACATGATGTGGCTGGGGATGGAGTCGGAGGGCGGGCCGCTGAGCTGGATGTACGGGCCGCTCCTGCCCGCGCCGCTGTCCCGGAAGATGGACCAGTCGCGGCGGCTCAACGGATCCAACGCGGCGCGCGCCATCGACATCGTGCAGCGGCTGAAGCCGCGTCAGGTGCGCATCTACGCCATGGGCCGGGAGCCGTGGCTGGGGCACGTGATGGTGATGGGCTACCACGAGCAGTCGCCGCAGCTGGTGGAGTCGCGCAAGCTGCTCGCGTACTGCCGGGAGCAGGGACTGGACGCGGACATGCCCTATGGCCAGGCGGAGTCCTTCCTCCGGTGACGACGCCGACGCCCGGGGCCGCCGCCCCCGTCTCCGCGCGGCGCCTGCTGGGCCTGGCCTGGAGGGAGCGGCGCGCGCTGGGCGTGGGGTTGTTCTTCCTCGTCGTGGCCACGGTGCTGTCGCTGGTGTTCCCGCAGGCCCTGCGCGTCATCGTCGACGAGGCGCTGGGCGCGAAGGACCAGGGGCTCATCGACCGCACGGCGGTGGGGCTCACCGTCGTCTTCGCGGTGCGCGCGGTGGCGGACGCGCTGCGCTTCTACTTCTTCAACACCGCGGGCGAGCGCACCGTGGCGCGCCTGCGCGAGGACCTGTTCGCGAGGCTGGTGGACCAGGAGGTGGCGTTCTTCGACACGCGCCGCACGGGTGAGCTGACGAGCCGGCTGACGGCGGACACCACGGTGTTGCAGCACGCGGTCAGCAACAACATCGCCACCGCGCTGCGCAGCGGGGCGCAGGCGGTGGGCGGCCTGACGATGCTGTTCTACACGTCGCCGTCGCTCGCGCTCCTGATGCTGGGGGTGGTGCCGCCGGTGGCCATCGCGGGCGTCGTGGTGGGGCGGCGGATCCGCCAGGCGTCGCGCCAGGTGCAGGCCGCGCTGGCGGATGCCACGGGCGTGGCGGATGAGGTCTTCACCGGCATCCGCACCGTGCGTGCCTTCGCCGCGGAGAAGCACGAGGTGGGGCGCTACCGGGGGCGCCTGTCGCAGGTGCTGTCGTTGATGCACCAGCGCTCGCGCCTGTCGGCGGCCTTCATGGCGGGCAGCGGCTTTGGCGGCCTCTTCGCCGCGGCGCTGGTGCTCTGGTACGGCAGCCGGCTGATGCTTCGGGGCGAGCTGTCCATGGGCAACCTGACGTCGTTCCTCGCGTACACGTTGCTGGTGTCCACGGCGCTGAGCGGGCTCACGGACCTGTGGGGGGACTTCATGCGCGCGTCGGGCTCCGCGGAGCGCGTGTTCGAGATGATCGACCGCGTGCCCGCCATCCCGCTGGAGGGTGGCGTGCGGCTGCCCGTCCTGGAGGGGCGTGTGGAGTTCCGGGACGTGCACTTCGCGTATCCCTCGCGGCTGGACGTGCCGGTGCTCCAGGGGCTGGACCTGGAACTGGCGCCGGGCGAGGTGGTGGCGCTGGTGGGGCCTTCGGGGGGAGGCAAGTCCACCATCGCCGCGCTGCTCGCGCGCATGTACGACCCGCTGGCGGGAGGCGTCTGGGTGGATGGCCACGACCTGCGCACGCTGGATCCGGGCTGGCTGCGCCGTCACCTGGGCGCGGTGGCGCAGGAGCCGCTGCTGTTCTCCTGCTCCATCGCGGACAACATCCGCTACGGCCGCCCGGACGCCACCGACGCGGAGGTGGAGGACGCCGCGAAGGCCGCGAACGCGCATGACTTCATCACCCGTTTTCCGGAGGGCTACCGCACGGAAGTGGGTGAGCGCGGCGTGCAGTTGTCCGGCGGCCAGAAGCAGCGCGTCGCCATCGCGCGGGCGGTGCTGAAGGATCCGCGCATCCTCGTGCTGGACGAGGCGACGTCCGCGCTGGACGCGGAGAGCGAGCACCTGGTGAAGGACGCGCTGGAGCGGCTGATGCAGGGCCGCACCACGCTCATCATCGCGCACCGGCTGTCCACCGTGGCCAACGCCCACCGCGTGCTGGTGCTGGAGTCCGGCCGCGTGGTGCAGAGCGGCAGCCACGCGGTGCTGATGACCCAGGACGGGCTCTACCGGAGGCTGGTGGAGCGGCAGTTCGTGGCGGCTTAAGGGGTGATGCCGAGCAGCTCGCGGATCTGCCGCATCATCTCGATCTCGGCTTCGTCCACCTGGCCGTCCCCGGCGACGAGGCTGTGGACGGCGTCGATGACGGCCTTCGGGTTGTCGCGCAGCAGGCCCAGGTTCGGGGGAGGCAGCGGCTTTCCCTCCTGGAGGCAGCGGGTGAGGGCGCTGAGCTCCGTCAGGGAGACGCTGAACCCGCGTGCGGTGTCGATGATTTGATCGATCTCCTCGCGGGTGACGCGGTCATCGCTGGTGGCCACCTGGAGCAGCAGCTTGATGACCTCGATGTGGAAGCGGGCGTCAGGGTTCGGCGGTGTGGCCATGCGCGGTGGGTTCTCCAGGGGGGTGGTCCAGGCTGACCTGCCCGAGGGGGAGGCGTCCAGCGGGGACTCCGGCGGTGAGAGGCCAGCGGGCGGGCGAGGGTGTCATGGCGGACATACCTTGTTGGGGGGATATGCACGCGTCCCGGTCCTGTCATTCTTGCGAGGTATTGCAAACCGGGGGCGCACACAGCATGAGCAGACCCATGAAGTTCCTGGCGCGTGAGCAGGCATTGATCCACGAGTTGAAGGAGCGGCTCCTCGGCGCCCGGACCCTCGATGCCATCTATGAGGCCATCGCCAGCACCCTGGCCCAGCTCTGCGGTGCGGACCACATCGCGATCGGCTGCGTCAACCCGGATGGCTCGGCGGGTTTGCAGTGGAAGACCGATACCGTCCACCCCCTCCTGAAGGATTACAGCGAGTGGGCGCAGGACGACTTCGTGTTCCACGCCACCGTGGTTCAGCCCAACATCGTGCTCAGTGATACCCAGATGCTTCAGGGCCGGCCGCTGGAAGGCACGGAGACCTTCCAGCGCAGCCGGAGCGCGGGACTGAACCTGCGGCGGGTGCTGGCGTCCCTCCTCTTCGCGGAGCAGGGATTGACGGGGAGCATCGCGATGTATGGCGAAGGCTCGCGTCCCTTTTCGCTCCGGGCCCAATGGGTCCTTCAACAAATCGTCCCGTACATCGCCCGGGCGATGGCCACGGTTCGTGAGCTCTATGCCGTCCGCTTCGAGCGGGACCTCCTCAAGGTGATCTCCATGGAGTCGAATCCGTCGCTGGTGCTGAACGTCCTGGGGCGACGGGTCGTGGAGACGGGCAGCGCCGTTCCCCTGCTGCAGAAGTGGTTCACGCGCCAGGAACTCCACGATGGCGTCCCCCTGGACTGGACGCGGCGGGTGCTGGAGTTGTCGCGCTTCGACCCCGCGACGGATTCCTCGCTGCAGACGCTCGTGATGGAGCGGGGCGAGGAGAAGCTGGAGGTGACGTTCACGCCGTCCACGCTCCTGTGGGCTGGCCGCATGTTGTGGCAGGTGCGCATGCACGAGCGCCCCCACTGGTTGCGGGCGGATTGGGTCAAGCTGCTCACCCCCCGGGAGCTCGAAGTGGCGGGTTGGTTGTACAAGGGCGCGGCGAACAAGGAGATCGCCCATGCGTTCAAGTGCTCCGTGGAGACGGTGAAGGTGCACTTGAAGTCGATCTTCGAGAAGACCGGCGTCAACTCCCGCGGAGAGTTCGTCGCTCAGGGCCGCCGCTCATAGCGAGCGGTCGAAGAACTCACGCAGGTGGCGCGCGTAGCCCTCGGGGTCCTTCTGGGCGTACTCCCCGTGGGCCGCCTCCGGCACCTCCCACAGCTGTCTGGGTTCGCACGCCGCGCGGTAGAGACTGGCCCCCAGCTTCTGGGGCCCGTCCGGGTCGCTGCCTCCGTTGATGAGCAGCAGCGGCCGTCCCTCCAGCCGGCACATCCCCTCCAGCGGCCGCACGGCCTCCACGTCGATGCCGGCGCGGCGCAGTCCCCACAGCACGGCCCAGGTGCTCGCGCCGTAGTGCGAGCCCATGTCCCGCGCGAGGTCCGGGAACGCTCCCGCCACCGCCACCGCCTTCACGCGCGGGTCGTCCTGCGCCACCAGCAGGGCCGTCGTCCCGCCCATGCTGAAGCCGAACAGCCCCACCCGTCCCGGCGTCACGTCGGGCCGGGCCCGGACGAAGGACAGGGCCGCGCGCACGTCCTCGCGCTCGCTGTCACCCCAGCCCACCGCGTCGCCGTCGCTCTCGCCCTGGCCGTGCAGGTCGAACAGCAGCACCCCGTGGCCCGAGCGCGTCAGCACGCCCGCCTCGAAGAGGAGCTGCGTGCGGTTGGCCGCGAAGCCGTGCACCAGCACCACCGCCGTGCCGTCGCGCGAAGGCACGTACCAGCCGCGCAGCACCCGTCCCGCCGCCTGGAAGGACACGTCCTCCAGTCCCGTCAGCGCGTCCGGTCCGGAGGGACGCGCCACCGGAATGCGCGCCGGATGCACCAGGGCGCTCGCCGTGCGCAGGCCCCGCACCGCCGTGAACGCCCCGAAGCCCGCCGCGCCCACGGCCAGCACCACGGTCAGGACCCGGAACCACCGCACGCGAAGCGTCTTCGAGGACACGGATCAGCTCCTGACGGGACGGGTGTTGCGCCAGCGCTCGACGAGGTTTCGCACGGCGGCTCCCCATTCGGGGTACTCGAAGGTGAAGCCCGCGTCCAACAGGCGCCCGGGCACCACGCGGCGGCTCTTGAGCAGCAACTCCGTGTCCGTCCGCATGAAGAACGCGCCGACCTCCAGCATCCACTTCGTCGCGGGCAGCCCCACCCGCACGTTCGCCGCCTCGCGCAGCTTCGACATGAACTCCCGATAGGGCAGGGGGTGCGGGGCCGCGAGGTTCACCGGCCCGTCCAGGTCCTCGCGCTCCAGCAGCAGCAGCACCGCGCGCACGAAGTCCTGGTCGTGGATCCACGACACGAACTGCTTCCCGCTGCCCGCGTTGCCGCCCAGCCCCCGGCGCGTCAGGCCCAGGAGCACGTCGAAGATGCCCTCGCGGTCCGGGCTCATCACCATCGCGGCGCGCAGCGCCACCTTGCGCGTGCGCGGCGTGTTCGCCTCCGCCAGCGTGCGCTCCCACGCCTGGGCGATGTCGATGCTGCGCTTCCAGTACGCGGGCACCCCGGGCTCGTTCCCTCCGATGAGCCCCGTGGCCTCGTCGTTGGGCGCGTCCAGCCGGTGCGCGTACACCGTCGCGGTGCTCATCTGCAGCCACACGCGCGGCGGCCGCGCGGCCTGCTCGATGGCCTGTCCCACCGCCCGCGTGGAGTCCACCCGCGAGTCCATCATCTGGCGCAGGTTCTCCTCCGTGTAGCGGCAGTTCACGCTGCGGCCCGCCAGGTTGATGACCGCGTCGGCGCCGTCCACCTCCCGCGCCCAGTCCCCCACGGTGCGGCCGTCCCAGGTCACCGTGCGCGCCACGCCCTGGCCCCCCCGGCTGACGAGCACCACGTCGTCACCCCGCGCGAGAAACGCCCGCGCCAGCAGTGCGCCCACCTGCCCCGTGCCACCCGGAATCACGATCTTCACGGCCGACCCCCTCGCATCTGTCTCTTATA
>NZ_RAWA01000386.1 GCF_003611675.1 Corallococcus sp. CA053C | reverse complement strand
CCCCGAGGCCCTCTCCATGAAGCGTTTCACCCGCGCGACCCCCCTGCTCGCGCTCCTGACCCTGGCCTGTGGGGGCGGGCAGGAGCCCGCCGTGGTGCTCCCCTACGTGGGCCCCTGTGAGGGCCTCGCGCCCCTGTCCGTGACGGTGGAGCCGACGACGGTGCGCTCGGGTGGCGTGGCCACGCTGGCGGCCACCGGCGGCAGCGGTCACTACAGCTTCCGGGCGGAGGCGGGTGGCTCCTCCGGTAAGGTGAGCGGCGACCGCTTCGTCGGCGGCGAGACGCCGGCCGACGACACGCTGGTGGTGGTGGACGAGCAGTGCGGCGGCTCCGCGACCACGCGCGTGAAGGTGATCGCGGGCTTCGGTGCCTATCCCGCCAAGGCGATGCTGCGGCCGGGCACGACGTTTCAAATCCTCATCGAGGGGCTGGTGGGCACGCCCTCCTACACGCTCACCACCAACGGCTCCGGCGGCACGCTCACGGCGGGGGGCGTCTACACGGCGGGCCCGAAGGAAGCGCTGGACGTCCTCACCGTGCGCGACGCGAAGTCCGGCGATACAGCAGTGCTCCAGTACACGGTGAGCACGGCCGCGAAGCTGGTGGGCGACCCGCGGTACCTGGGCGTGCCGTCGGGCACGTCCGCGCCGCTGGGCACGGCGGGCGGCACGGACCGCGTGGTGTGGACGAAGAAGTCCGGCCCCGGCACGGTGACGGGCGGGCGCATCGTGGTGCCGCCGGGCGTGTCCGGGCTCATCTCCCTGGAGGCGAAGGACGCCTTCACCGGCGACGTGGCCCCGGTGTCGGTGCGCGTGCTGGACGAGCTGTCGCGGCCCCTGCTGGCCCACGGCAAGCTGTCCGACGTGGCCATGATGGTCACCGCGGACTTCGACGGGGACGGCATCCAGGACCTCGCGGTGGGACAGCGCGAGAGCGAACTGGCGCGGCCCACCGGCGGCGCGGTGTTCGTCTACAAGGGCAGCGCGTCCGGGCTGCCCACGAAGCCCACGTGGGTGCTGGCGGGCGAAAGCGAAGGCGCGCTCTTCGGCGACATGCTGGCCGCGGGCGACCTGGACGGCGACGGGCGCGCGGACCTGGCGGTGTCGTCGCCGGGCGCGGACGTGACCATCGGCGACTCGGGCGCCGTGTACCTCTACACGTTCAAGGCGGGGCAGCCGCCCGCGCTGCTGCGGCCGGCGCTCACCGGCCTGGGCCGGGGCGGGTTCGGCGCCGGCATGGCCATCGCGGACGCGGATGGGGACGGGGACCTGGACCTGTTCGTGGGCTCGCCCGGAGGGGACCTGTCCTCCATCGGCGGCATCAGCCGGCGCGGCGTGGTGGACCTCTTCATCCTCACCAAGGGCCAGCCCGTCCCGGACCTGCCGGTGGTGCGGCTGGGCGGACAGGACGTCAATCCGGACGGCACGTTGGTGCTGCGCAGCAACACGGAGTTGGGCCGGGCCCTCGTGGTGGCGGACCTCAACGACGACGGCCGCGCGGACCTGGCGTCGCTCATCCGGCTGTCCCGCTACCGGGCCGACGGCAGCATCGAAACGCAGCAGATGGGCGTGGCGGTGTACTTCGCGCGCGACGCGGCGCCGCGCTTCCGCCCCACCGCGGACCTCTATGTGCTGCCGTCCACCCCGGGCGACGTGAACGGCGAGGGCACGTGGCGGCTGGGCACCCTCCCGGGCGAGGGCTCCCGGCCTCCGCTGCTGGTGGTGATGGCGGACCGGGTCGACTCGCCGGACCTGAGCAAGGTGGGCGGGGTCGCGTTCCAGCAAGACGCGGGCGGCGCCCTCCTGTTCGAGCTGCGCGGGAACACCCCCACGGGTGACCCGGCGGAGAAGCCCGTGAAGGTGCCGCTGGCGAACGCCTTCGCGCGCCTCTACGGCGACGCGCGCGGCATCTCCGCGGCCCGCAGCTGGGCGGTGATGGACGTGGATGGCACGCCGGGGCCGGAGCTGCTCTTGGGCGCGCCCTACGCGACGGTGGGCTCGGGCTCTTCGCAGCTGGGCAGCGCGGGCAAGGTGCTGGTGTTCCCGCTGGCGACGCTCGCGAAGGGCAGCGTGCTCAACAAGCCGTCGGTCGCGCTGGGCGGCGCGGCGAAGTCGGAGATGCTGGGCGCGGGGCTCGCGGCGTGGACGCTGCCCGCGGGCCCGGTGCTGGCGGGCTTCTCCGGACGGGCCTCGTCCCCGCAGGGCGCCTTCACGGGCCGCGTGGACCTCTTCCAGAAGGCGGGCGGCACGCTGGCCGAGTGGGGGCGCAGCGGCGTGGAGGTGACGACGAAGCCCAGCGTGGAGCGCTTCGGTGAGTCCGTGGCGGTGGCGCGGCTGGAGGGCCGCACGGTGGCGCTGGTGGGCGCGCAGGGCTTCTCCGGCCCAGGCCCCAACAACGACGGCAACGACCTCAACGTGGGCCGCGCGTACACCTTCGACGCGGCGCAGCCCGCCCAGGCCAAGGTGGCCGGGGAGGGCGCGAGCGCGCCGTGGGTGGTGGGCCGCAACGTGGGCGTGGACGTGGCGTTCACGGACTTCAACGGCGACGGGCGGCCGGACATGGTGGCGGGCTCCACGGGGCTCGTCATCCCCGGCACGACGTCCGCGGCCGCGGAGCGGGACGTCTACGTGCAGAACGCGTGCATGGGTGCGAACTCACAGTCGCAGGGTGGCCTGCTGGTATCGCTGGGCCAGGTGGACGGCAGCTTCAAGCAGGCCTACCGCGTGTTCGCGCCGTCGGTGATTGAAGGCTGCGACGACCCGGCGGCCGCCCGGTGCAAGCGCAGCGCGATTGGCCGGGGCGTGGTGGGCGGCTTCGACTTCAACGGCGACGGCAAGCAGGACCTGGCGGTGCTGCGCGACCGGGGCTTCGACCTGTTCCCGGGCCAGGCGCCGGAGGATCCGACGCTCGCGAAGCTGACCCTCTCCTGTGACCCCCTCTACTCCTGGCCTGGCTCCGCGCAGCAGACCACCGCCCCCGCGGCGCTGGGCGACCTGAATGGGGACAAATGCGACGAGGTGGCGTGGCGCTACTCGGACGGCACGCGCTCCGGCATCGTGGTGCTGTACGGCTACGACACGGGCGGCGCGCGGTGCGGTGGGCGGACGACGGCGTCCATGGTGCGCATCGCGGCCGACGTCGATGTGCAGCTCAACCTGTACAACCTGGGCGTGGCCACCACGCGCGCGGGCCGCTTCCTGGGCGACACGCGGGACTTCATCGCGGTGACGGCCAACACCTTCCCGGTGGAGGGCGTGACGCAGCCAGCGGTGCTGCTCTACGACGTGGCGAAGATCAACGCGCTCCGGCCCGCGTCCGGTGAGGTGCTGGCGCCCGCGCTGGGCGGCACGCTGACGCCGCTGACGGTGACGTACCGCGCCCGCGCGGTGGGCTTCGGCACGTCGCTCTGGGGCGGCCAGGACCTGACCGGCGACGGCGTGCCGGACCTGTGGGTGGGCGCGCCGGGCGCGTCGGTGAACTCGGACGGCGGCGGCGCGGCGTTCCTCTTCGCTGGCGGCCCGAAGTCGCAGGGGGCGCTGTCGCCCTTCATGACGGTGGTGGGGGATGGCAACGAGCGCGGCTCGCTCGGCCAGTCGCTCGCGGTCGTCCCAGGCGCTGGCGCCACGCCGCCGCACCTGATCATCGGCGCGCCGAAGAGCTACCGCACCGGCACGCAGAACGGCACCGCGTTCTCCCTGCCCCTCGACTTCTGAGGCAGGGCGGCCGTCACACCGGCGGGGCTTCCGGAGGCGGCTTCGCCTCCGGGGGCTCGCGGTTGGCGATGGCCGCCGCGGTGAGGATGAGCACGCCGCCCGCCAGGAGCGACGGCGTGAGCGGCTCGCCCAGCAGCGCCACGCCCAGCGTCACCGCCACCAGCGTGTCCAGCAGCGCCATGGCGCCCAGGGCCGCGAGCGAGATGCGCGGCAGGAGCCAGTACAGGCACTGGTAGGTGATCACCGTGCCGCCCAGCGCCAGGTACAGGAGCGAGCCCACGGCCCTCGGTGTCCAGTGCACCGGCTGGTCTGCCTCCAGGAGCGTGGAGGCACTGAGGAGCAGCACCGCGCTGCTCAGCGTCTGCACCAGCGTGAGCAGGTGCGGCGGCACGTGCGTCATGTGCTGGCGCACCAGCACGTTGGCCACCGCCACCACCGAGGCCGCGCCCAGCGTCATCACGCACCCCAGCACCACCTGCCGGGACAGGCTCAGCGACACGAGCTCCTGGTGCTGGAGCGCCACCACGCCCGCCAGTCCCAGGAACGCGGCGAAGAGCTTGGTCCCGGTGAGTGGCTGATCCGGCAGCAGCACGCGGCCCACCAGCAAGAGCCACACGGGGAAGGTGGAGAAGAGGAGCGCGGACCAGCTGGAGGGGATCCATTGCTGCGCCACGAAGAGCAGCGCGAAGGGCACCGCGAGCTGGAGTACGCCCAGCCCCGCGATGCGCCACCCGGTGCCGCCGCCCAGCGCCGCGCCGCGCGAGCGGGCGAAGGGCAGCAGCGCCACCCCGGCGATGAGCATGCGCGTGCCCACGAAGCGCAGGGGCGGCAGGTCCTGGAGCCCCACCTTCACGACGGCCCAGGTGGACCCCCAGGTGAGGAAGCAGGTGGCGTAGGCGAGGGCGATCTTCCACCGCGGCGCGGACTTCGCGGGGGTGCTCACTGTGATGACGGACGACATGGCGGCGCGGGCAGTAGCACGCGCCGCGCCGCTTTGGCGAACCTCCGTTGAGGGCGCGGCGCGTCAGCCCGCTCCCCCACCCGCTGGCTCACTCCTCCGGCAGCGTCTGCTTCGTGCGCAGCACGGGCGCGAACAGGTCACCCACCGCGTCCAGGCGCTTCTTCCGCGTCTCCAGGCGGAAGCGGTGCGGATCCAACCGGCCGGTGACTTCGCTCCAGTCGAGCGGCGCGGAGAACGGCGCGCCCTCCACGGCACGCAGGGAGTAGGGCGCCACCACCGTCTTGCCGCGCGCGTTCTGCCCCACGTCCAGGTAGAGCCGCCCGCCGCGCTGGTCGATGGAGCGCTCCGTGGTGGCGATGTCGCCCAGGGCCTCCTCCAGCTCGGCGGCGCGCGCGTCCGCGAACGCCTGCGTTTGCGCGTAGGTGTGGCCCGGGGCCAGCGGCACCAGCACGTGCAGGCCGCGCTTGCCGGACGTCTTCGGGAAGGACTTGAGGCCCAGCTCGTCCAGGCGGGCGTGCAGGCGTCTGGCCACCTTCACGACGTCCTTCCAGCCGCCGGTGCCGGGGTCCAGGTCGAACACCACGAAGTCCGGCTGCGCCAGGCGGGGCGCATGGCTGAGCCACATATGCAGGGTGAACGCGGACTGGTTCGCGAGCCACAGCAGCGCGGACGCGTCCTTCACGTTCACGTGACGCAGCGTCTTGTCCTCGTGGCGCACGGTCATCGTGGGCATCCACGCGGGAATGCCGGACATCTCGTGCCGGAAGAAGCCCGGGGCCGCGATGCCCGCGGGCCACTGCTGGTGCGCCAGGGGTCGGTCCGTGAGCACGGGCACGAGGAGCGGCGCCACCTCGCGGTAGTACCCGAACACGTCCTCCTTCGTGAGGCCGCTCTTGGGGAACAGCACGCGGTCGCCGTGCGTGAGGGCCACTTCCGTGTCGCGCGACTTGGACAGCTTCGAGACCTTCATCGGGGTCTTCGCGGGAGCTTTTGCTGCCGCCTTCGTCGCCATCTTCTTCTGGGCCTGTCGCGCGGCCGCGTGTTTCACGGTGCGAGCAGAGGCCTGGTCCGGCGCGCGCCGCGAGCCCTTCCGGGCGCGTGCGCCCTCGGTGGGCGCGGGGGACTCACGCACGACGTCCTCGGGGACCTTGTCGCTGCGCAGGCCCTGGAACACGGGGTGGCGCAGGCGGCCGCCCTTCGTCCACTCCGTGAAATGCACCTGGGCCACGTACTTCGGCTTCACCCAGACGGTGTCCGAGTGCGCGGGGGCATCCACGGCGGTCGGCTTCTTCACGCGCGTGGCGTCCAGCAGCCAGCGCAGCTCGCGGCGGTCCTTGGTGCTGTAGCCAGTGCCCACCTTGCCCACGTCGTGAAAGCCCTCCTTGCCCCGCACTCCCACGCGCAGCGCGCCAATCTCCGACTTCGCCCGCGCGTTCTTGATGGGCAGGTAGCCCAGGATGACGACCTCCTGGCCCGCGACCACCTTCAGCTTCAGCCAGTCCCCGGAGCGCGTGCCCGTGTAGGGCGAGCCCCGGCGCTTGGCGATGATGCCCTCCCAGCCCCGGCGCCGCGCCTCCGACAGCGCGCGCGACAGCGGCAGCTCCAGCCGCTCCGACAATTGGAGGGGCAGCTTCACGGAGGCCATCAGCTTCTCCAGCCGCGCGCGGCGCTCCTCGTAGGGCAGGGCCCGCAGGTCCTCGCCGTTCAGCCACAGCACGTCGAACACGATGAAGCGCTGCTCCGCGCCCTCCTCCGTGTTCTGGAGCAGCTGGAAGCGCGAGCGCCCCTTCGTGTCGAGCGCCACGATCTCCCCGTCCACCACCACGTCGGACGCGGGCAGCTCGCGCAGGGCGGCGGTGAGCCTTGCGAAGCGGCCGGACAGGTCGTTGCCCCGCCGGCTCTGGAAGGCGACCTTGTCGTGCGTGAGGGCGAACACCGCGCGGAAGCCGTCGTACTTCACCTCGTAGGCGTGCGTGTCGTCGTGCACCTCGTCGGACACCGCCAGCCGCGCCAGCATGGGCGGCCACACCCGCTCCAACAGTTGCCGCGGATTCGCGGGCGCCTTGCGAGGCTTCTTCGCGGCGGCCTTCACCACGACGGGCTTCTGGCGGAGCACCCCGGGCTTGCGCGGGCCCTGCGTCGCCACCTGGCCGCTCTTCACGGACTCGGGGCGCTCCACGGTGACGTCGTAGTCCGGCCGCGCGAAGTCATCCTTCGCCTTGAAGAAGAGCCACTGCGCCTTGCCCCCGCGCGGACGGGTGCGGATGAGGTGCCAGCGGCCCTGGAGCTTCGCGCCGTGCAGCACCACCTCCAGGTGTCCGCGCGTGAGCTGGGCGTCGGCCTGGTCCGGCGGCACCGTCTCGAAGGTGCCGGACTCCCACAGCAGCGAATCCCCTCCGCCGTACTGGTCATCCGGGATGTGTCCCTCGAAGTCCGCGTAGGAGCGCGGGTGGTCCTCGGTCTGGACCGCGAGCCGCTTCTGCGAGGGGTCGAAGCTGGGACCCTTGGGGATGGCCCAGCTCACCAGCACGCCGCCAATCTCCAGCCGCAGGTCGTAGTGCAACCGGGTGGCGTCATGCTTGTGGATGACGAAGACGGGCGCGTCCGTGGAGGGGGCCGCCGCGTCGGGGGGCGGCTCGGGCGTCAGGTGGAAGTCACGCTTCGTCCGGTAGCGGCGCAAGCGCGCATTGGCATCAGAGGTCTTCACTCCCCAACGCTCTGCACCGGAGCGAGCGGACGCAATTCCTCACACCGGCTGGTGGGCAGGCGGGCGGGCAACCTCCTTCCAGGCTGCCGTCTGCAAGTCATTGGGGCTGTCCGCCTGCCCTGGGGGCGATGGAGCGACGGGTTTCCAGGAAGGTGGTTGGTGATGTGGGGAAGGGTCTCCACATTGTTCGGGCTCTTGCACTCGCATTGGAGGAGGCGCCGATGGCCGACAAGACCGAAGTGGCCCGCCTGACCAGCCTGGCCCATCTCGATGCGGATGCCGTGGGGGCCTATGACGTGGCCATCTCGCGCATCGGGCCGCCGCTGGTGCGCGAGCGGCTCAACAGCTTCCGCGCGGATCACCTGCGCCACGTGCAGGACCTGAACACGCTCATCCGCGACCTCGGGGGCGAGCCGGTGGCGCTGCGCTCGGACCTCAAGGGCTCCGCGATGAAGGGCCTGACGGCGATGACGGGCCTGATGGGGACGGAGGCCATGCTGTGGGCGATGCTCGGCAACGAGGAGCTCTTCGACCGGGCCTATGAGCTGGCGCTCCAGTTCGAGTGGACCCCGGAGGTGAAGGTCCTCATCCGCCAGCATCGGGAGGACGAGCGGCGCCACGGCACGTGGATCCGCGACGCCGTGCGCACCCGTCCCTGGGCGGAGGCGCGCGCGCCCTTCCTGGAAGGGGCCGAAGTGGGCGCCTGACCGCGCGCCTTCCGCTGCTGCGCTCCCCCGGAGGCTGGCATACGCTGCCGCGCGTGAGCGACATCACGGTCTATCAACCCGACTTCCTCTTCGTGGACGGACGCTTCCACCCGGGCCGAGCGCTCGCGGTGGGCGCGGACGGCCGCGTGCTCGACAAGGTGCCCGAGGGCGCGCGCGTGGAGCGGCTCGCGGGGCGCGCGCTGCTGCCGGGGCTCGTCAACGGCCACTCGCACGCGTTCCAGCGCCTCATCCGGGGGCGCACCGAATACGTGGCCTCGGGACGGGGACAGGACGACTTCTGGTCCTGGCGCGAGGCGATGTACCGCGCCGCGGAGGCCCTGACGCCCGAGGAGGTCTACGTCGCCTCCCGGCAGGTGTTCGTGGAGATGGTGCTCTCCGGCATCACCGCGGTGGGCGAGTTCCACTACCTGCACCACCAGGCGGACGGGACGCCGTACGCGGACCGCAACGCGCTGGCGCATGAGGTCATCCGCGCGGCCACCGACGTGGGGCTGCGCATCTGCCTGCTGCGGGTGGGCTACGCGCGCGCGGGCTTCAACGTGGCGGCGAACCCGCGCCAGCGCCGCTTCATCGACGCGGACGTGGACACGTTCCTGTCCACCACGCAGGCGTTGGCCCAGGCCGTGCGCGGCGACGCGCGGGTGAACGTGGGGCTGGCGCCGCACAGCGTGCGCGCGGTGTCACGGGACTGGCTGGCGCAGGTGGCCCGCGCCGCGCCGGCGGGCATGCCCATCCACATGCACGTGGCGGAGCAGCCCCGGGAGATTGAAGCGTGTCTGGCGGAGCACGGCCGCCGTCCCGTGGAGCTGGTGTCGGACGTGGGGCTGCTGGGGCCGCGCTTCACGGCGGTGCACGGCGTGCACCTGACGGACGAAGAGGTGGCGCTGCTGGGCCGGGCGCGGGCCACGGTGTGCGCGTGCCCGTCCACGGAGCGCAACCTGGGGGACGGCATCGTCCCGGCGGACGCGCTGGTGGGGGCCGGGGCGCGCGTGAGCCTCGGCTCCGACAGCCAGACGGTGGTGGACCTGCTGGATGAAGCGCGGCAGCTGGAGCAGCACCTGCGGCTGGTGCGGCTGCGCCGCGCGGTGCTGGATCCGGGAACGGGCACGCTGGACGGGCTGGCGGCGCGGCTGCTGGACATGGCCACGGTGCAGGGCGCGCGCAGCCTGGGCCTGGACACGGGGGCGCTGTCGCCGGGCGCGCCCGCGGACTTCTTCACGGTGGACCTGACGCATCCGTCGCTGGTGGGCGCGGGGCCCGCGTCGCTGCTGCCGTCCATCGTCTTCGGCGCGACGGCGGGGGCGGTGCGGGAGGTCGCGGT
>NZ_RAWA01000385.1 GCF_003611675.1 Corallococcus sp. CA053C | reverse complement strand
GTGCTGTCAAGGTGCCCCGGGAAGTCCTGTTCTCACGTTCACTTGCCGGATCCATGCCGGTCTGGTTCATGCTGGGTGGCATGTCCGCGACCAAACCCCGCGCCGCCTCGATGTACGTCGACCTCGACCGCGACGCGTGGCGCCAGTTGCGAGCCTCCACCCCCCTGACGCTGACGGCGGAGGAGGTGGAGAAGCTGCGGGGTCTGGGCGAGCGGCTGGACATCGACGAGGTGGTGGACGTGTACCTGCCGCTGTCGCGTCTCTTGCACCTGCAGGTGGCGTCGGCGCAGTCGCTGTGGGCGGCGCAGCAGGCGTTCATGGGGTATTCGGTGCGCAAGGTGCCGTTCATCATCGCCATCGCGGGGAGCGTGGCGGTGGGCAAGAGCACCACGGCGCGCATCCTCCAGGCGCTGCTGGCGCGCTGGCCGGATCATCCGCGTGTGGAGCTGGTGACGACGGACGGGTTCCTGTTCCCCAACCGGGTGCTCGCCGAGCGCGGCATCATGAACCGCAAGGGCTTTCCGGAGAGCTATGACCGGCGCGGGCTGGTGCGCTTCCTCGCGGAGCTGAAGGCGGGGCGGGAGACGGTGTCGGCGCCGATGTACTCGCACCTCGTCTACGACATCGTCCCGGACGAGGCGCAGACCATCCGGCAGCCGGACATCCTCATCCTGGAGGGGCTCAACGTTCTGCAGACGGGGCCGGTGGAGGGCGGGCGACTGCCGCAGACGTTCCTGTCGGACTTCTTCGACTTCTCCATCTACGTGGATGCGCAGGAGTCGGACATCCGGCACTGGTACGTGGAGCGCTTCCTGCACTTGTGGGAGACGGCATTCCGCGACGATCGGTCCTTCTTCCGGCGCTTCTCGGAGCTGACGCGGGACCAGGCGGTGGCGCGGGCTGCGTCGGTGTGGGCGGAGATCAACGGGCCCAACCTGGCGGAGAACATCGCGCCCACGCGTTCACGCGCGAGGCTCATCCTGGTGAAGGGCAACGACCACAAGGTCCGCCGCGTGCGCATGCGCAAACTGTAGGCGGCGAAGGGACACGACGACATGGCTCCACGATTGGGTTCGCTCTGGGACGCGGTGGGAAACACGCCGCTGTTGCGCATCGGTTCGCTCAGCCGGGGGACGGGTTGCGACATCGTCGCCAAGGCGGAGTTCATGAACCCGGGCGGCAGCATCAAGGACCGCGCCGCGAAGGGGATGATCCAGCGCGCGGAGGCGTCCGGACAGTTGAAGCCCGGCGGCACGATTGTCGAAGGCACGGCGGGCAACACGGGCATCGGCCTGGGGCTCTTGGGGCGCGAGCGGGGCTACCGGGTGGTGGTGACGATGCCGGACAACCAGGCGCGCGAGAAGTACGAGTACCTGGAGGCGATGGGCGTGGAGGTGCGGCGGGTGCCGGCGGTGCCCTTCGCGAACCCCGCGCACTTCTTCCATCAGGCGCGCGTGTTGGCGGAGGAGAACGGCTGGGCGTGGATGAACCAGTTCGAGAACACGGCCAACGGCGACTTCCACTACGAGACGACGGGCCCTGAAATCTGGGAGCAGGCGCAAGGGAAGGTGGACGTGCTGGTGACGTCGGTGGGCAGCGGCGGCACGGTGTCCGGGACGAGCCGCTACCTGAAGGAGAAGAACCCGGCCTTGCGCGTGGTGTTGGTGGATCCGCCGGGGTCGGGGCTCTACAGCCAGGTGCGCACGGGGAAGCTGGAGACGTCCGGGAGCTCCATCACGGAAGGCATTGGCATCATGCGGCTGACGGAGAACTTCCGGCAGGCGCGCGTGGATGAAGCGATGCGCCTGGAGGACCAGGACATGCTGGAGATGCTGTACCACCTGGCGCGCGAGGACGCGTTGGTGGTGGGCACCTCCGCGGCGCTGAACGTGCGCGCCGCGTGGGAGGTGGCGCGCAAGCACCAGGGCGAGGGGCTGCGCATCGTCACCTTCCTCTGCGACCACGGCAGCCGCTACGCGTCGAAGGTGTTCAACCCGGAGTTCCTCGCGTCCAAGCAGCTCACGGTGAAGCCGCTGCCGGCGGTCTGACGCTCCGGGGAGGGGAGGGGACACGCACCCGGAGCATGTCTAGGATGCGGCCTCTCCTTCCTTCGCGGAGCTTCGATGGTGCGCAACCGGTTGGGTCTCTTGGCGTTGCTGTTCGTCGTGGTCCCCGCGCTGGCGGGGGCACAGGAGACGGTGGCTCCCGCGGCGGTGGCCTCCGGGGACGAGGCGACGCACCAGGCGCTTCGCGCCATCAAGCAGGACATGGAGGACGCGCTCAACAAGCAGGACGTGGAACGGCTGCTGTCGCACCTGCACCCGGACGTCGTCTTCTCCACCATGAACAACGACGTGCGCGTGGGGAAGGACGCCATCCGCGCCTACTACGCGCAGATGCTGGGCGGGCCCAACGGCGTCGTGAAGAAGGTGACCGCGAAGTTCGACGTGGATGCGCTCACGCGCCTGTATGGCAACGCGGGCGTCGCGTATGGCTCGTCGCTGGACCACTATGAGCTGAATGATGGCAGCGACATCGTCATCCATGGCCGGTGGACCTGCACGCTGGTGAAGGAGGGCGACCGGTGGCTCATCGCCGCGTTCCACTACTCCACCAACGTGTTCGACAACCCCCTGCTCACCAAGGTGAAGAACGCCGCCATGGGCTTCGGGGCCCTGGTCGCGGTCGCCGCGCTCGCGGCGGGATTCTTCCTCGGCCGCCGGGGTCGCCGGACCGCGACGGCCTGAACGCCGCGCTCAAGGCGCTGCTTCGGCTCCGGCGGGAAGCCGCTTCACCAGCTCCCTCCAGAAGCAGCGCCGCACCTCGGAGGCCCCGCGCAGGCTGGGCTCGATGGTGCACGTGAACCAGGACGCGTCGCCTCCGAGGAAGTGCCGGTGCAGGTCCACGAGGACGCCGTGCTCCGACGCGAGCCGGACGATGATGTCGTTCACCCGCCGGTGATTCCCGCGCGCCTGCGCGATGGGCACGCCGGTGAAGTTGTGACGGTCATCCCCCATCGACGGGTCATACACATTCGCGAGGAGCACCGGACGGATGGGCAGGGCCGTCAGGAAGGCGGAGAGCTTGCTCTGGAAGCTCTCAAGCCCCGGCTCCCCAGCGTCCCCGCCCGCCTGCCCGGAATGTCACTGGGCGCTCCGGGTGCTGTCGCTGGAGGAGGTCGTCTTCCGCACTGAAAGTGGGTGTCGATATTGAAAATGAGAATCGTTATCGATATGGATCGGCGCCTTCGAAGACGGCGGTGTTCCGCCTCGAAAGGTGACGACGATGGGCTTTGCTGGAGGGGTGGTCCGGAAGCGGGGTGCAGGGCGATACGGCATGGGGACGCTGGCGGTCCTCGCGCTGACGCTGGTGGCGGCGGGATGCAGCGGCGATGAGTGCGTCGATGCGTTCGATTGCCGTGACAAGGGCTCGGCGCCCGAGGGCCAGACGTATGTCTGCACCGCCGACAACACGTGCGAACTGCGCGCCCTGCCCTCCGTGCCCGGGGAGGACGCGGGCACCGGGACGACGGACGCGGGCACGACGACGGATGCCGGTACGGAGACGGACGCCGGCACGGAGCCCGACGCGGGCACGACCCCGGATGCCGGAACCGCTCCGGACGCGGGCACTCCGGACGCTGGCGCGCAGGTGTGCGGCGGCCCGGTGGCGTGCAAGGAGCAGAGCATCGACCAGCTTGCCCTGCGCACCAACATCGCGACGGGGCTGGTGCGGGAGGAGGGGACAACGCAGGGGCCGTTCCTCACGTTCCTGGATGCCCGGGCGGGTGGGGCGTCCTCGTTGGAGTCGTACACCTACGCGCGCTTCACGCCGACGGGGCTGGTGAAGGTCGACCTCGATGATCAGTCCGCGCTCGCTTCGACGGCGTGGGACATCGCGGTGCGCCGCTACAACATCCGCGTGAACAGCGGCGTGTCCGGCCCGTCCTGCGTGACGGTGGCCCAGACGCCCGCGGGCACGCTGTTCGACGCGGTGACCTCCGTGGACCCGGCTTCGGACTTCCTCGCGGAGGCGTACTTCACCGCCAACACCTGCGAGTTCGTCCCGGATGACTCGGGCATCAACGCGCCCGGCACCGCGCTGGCCACGTTCTGGAGCTACAACAGCTGCCTCGTGATGACGAACAAGGTCTTCCTGGTGCGACTGGCCGACGGTCGTCACGTGAAGCTGCAGGTGGTGTCGTACTACGAGCCCGCCGCGCAGGAGCAGTGCAACACCACCGGCACGCTGCCGGCGACGAGCGGCGCGGCCCAGTTCCGCTTCAAGTGGGCGTACCTGCCGTGATGGCCTCCGGGGTTCCCGCGCTGCTCCTGCTGCTGACCGGCGCGGGAACTCCGCACCGCCTCCTCCACGAGGAGGCGGTGGCGCCCGTGCCAGGGGTGGTCGCCGAGTCCGGGCGACCGACCTCGGCCACCGCGCCCGTGCCACGCTTCGAACCGACGGAGACGGTGGAGTCCATCGTGTCCGCGGGCAACCGCTTCCGCATCCACTTCACCCGCCAGGGCCCGAACGCGGTGCCGCTGGCGGACGCGGAGGGCAACGGCGTGCCCGACTTCGCGGAGCGCGTCGGACGCACCTACGAACGCGTGGCGACGTTCTACGCGGGCCTGGGCTTCCGCCTGCCGCCCGACGACGCGACCTCACCGGGAGACAACGGCGGCGATGGCCGCTTCGACGTGTACCTGGTGGACTTCGCCCGGCGCGGCGATGGCGCCTTCCGGCTGGAGACGTGCCTGGAGGGCAACGGCACCACCCGCTGCACCGGCTACATGCTCCAGGAGAACGACTTCGCGGGCTATGGCTACCCGTCCGAAGCGCAGGCCGTGGAGACGCTGGCCAGCCACGAGTTCTTCCACGCGGTGCAGGCCGCCTACCGGCCGGACCTGGGAGGCATCGCCTCCGAGGGCACCGCGGTCTGGGCCACCGAACGCTTCCAGCCCGCGCTGGACGACCTGGAGGGCTTCACCCACTACTACCTGGAGAGCCCGGACCGCAGCCTGCTGACGGATCCGAGCGGCCCCGGCGTGGGCTTCAACTACGGCGCGGGCCTCTTCTTCCAGTTCGCGGGCGAGCACTTCGGTGACGCGCTCCTGGTCGCGCTGCTGGAGGAGTCCGTGCGCCAGCCGGAGGCGCGCTGGTCGCTGCTGCTGGACACCTGCCTGCGCCGTGACTTCGCGTCGTCCTTCGAGGCCGCCTTCGTGCGGTTCTCCGCGTGGAACCTGGGGACGGGCGCACGCGCGACGCCTGGCCATGGCTACGCGCGAGCCGAGGGCTATGCCCCGTTGGCGACGACCGCCACGGCGTTGCCCGCATCGCTCGACTCCCTGCGGATCGCCGCGGCGTCGTCGCGGAGCTTCGAGGTCGCGGGGGGCGCGTCCTTCGTCTCGGCCACGTTCGAACCCGAACCCGGCACGGACCCCGCCGCGCTCTCCCTGCTCGTGACGGCCGTCACCGATACCGCGGTGCAACTTGTCCGACAGTCGGACAGGTCCGAGGTCCTGCGGGCCCAGGTGCCCGCACACGATGCGACGCGCGTCGTGGTCTCTGTCGTGGACGGCAGGCCGCAACAGGGGCTGGGGAGCTATGGCCGGCTGTGCATCGCGGCCACCGGCCAGGACGCCGCCTGTGCCCCGGTGTTGCCTCCTCCGGCCGATGCCGGCTCGGACGCCGGGACCGGCGGCGACACGGATGCGGGCCTTCCCGAAGAGCCCGAACCGCCGCGCCCGCCGGTCGAGGAGGGCGGTTGTCAGTCAGCGGGGGGCCCCCTGTCCGGCGCGCTCATCGCGCTGCTCCTCGTTCAGGGGCTTCGGATCCGGAGGCGTCCTTCCGCGCTCCCCAGGTGAATGGGGGCGCTCCTCCGTCAGTGCGAGCCCTGCGGTGTCACCGGCGTCGGCGCTCCCGCGGGCCGTTCGCTGGGAGCGGTGGATGCATCGCCCGGGCGCAGCGCGTTCTGGCCCAGGCGCGAGAAGTTGATGGAGTTGCTCAGGATGCGCACCGCCTCCTGATCCGCGTGGAAGCCCATGGAGTTCTCCGCCTCCACGAAGTCCAGGTAGAACTGGGCGCGCCGTTGCAGGCCTCGCGCCTTGGTGAGCGCGTCCTCGGGCAGCCCGGCCTTCTGGCCCGCCTCGATGTCGTGGATGAGGTCCACCAGCGCATCCATGGCGATGTTGCGCGTCTGGAAGGTGCGCGTCTGGATCGTCTCCGCGCGGTCGAGCAGCTCCGCCTCACTCCACTTGTGGCACGTCTGGCAGGCGCGGTTGATGTTGAGCAGCGGGCTGCGCACGTGGTGGTCGCTCACCTTCATCGCCCCCTCGCGCTTGTAGGGCATGTGGCAGTCCGCGCACGCCACGCCGCTGCGCGCGTGGATGCCCTGGTTGTACATCTCGAACTCGGGGTGCTGGGCCTTGAGGACCCGGGCGCCGGAGAGCTTGTGCGTCCAGTCGGTGTGCCCGTCCTCGTCGTAGTAGGCCATGATCTGCTCGATGGTGATGCCCTTGGCCCAGGGGTACGTGAGGCGCTTCTCCTTGCCCTTGAAGTAGTACTCGACGTGGCACTGCCCGCACACGTACGTGCGCATCTCCTGGCGCGTGGCGTCCTGGTTCACGCGGAAGCCCTGCACCCCCTGGCTCGCCTTGAGCGCCGCGATGCCCTCGATGAAGCCGGGCCGCGTCACCCGCAGCTGCATGGTGGTGGGGTCGTGGCAGTCGATGCAGGAGACGGGGTGCTCCACCAGCTTGCGCGCCTCGGCGAAGGGCATGGCGTTCATCTTCTCGAAGCCCTTGATGAGGTCGCCGTCGCCCAGCTTCTTGTAGGGCACGTACACGCTGCCGTGACAGTGGATGCAGGTGCCCGGCTGCGCGGTGACGTGCTGGCGCTCGGTGAAGGTCTGGTCCTCCAGCATGTGCGCGTGGCCGCGCTCCTCGCGGAAGTCGGTGGCGAAGGCGTAGCCGGCCCACATGACCTTGAGGCGCGGATCCTCCTCCAGCCGCGACTGCGCCACCACCGAGCGTGGATCCGCCTGGGTGGGCGTGCGCGCCACCGCCTCGCTGCCGCCGTAGCGGGTGCGCTGCTGATCCACGGTGCGCTTGTAGTCGTCGTATTGCAGGGGGAAGTTCTTCCCCCACACGGCGGGGTCCGTGATGGTGTCGTCCAGCTCCACCACCCGGTAGAACGGGTTTCGCGCCTCCTGCTTGCGCTCCATGATGTTGACCAGGAGCGCCGTGATGCTGGCGGTCGCCACCGCGGACAACACGGCGATGAGGACGACCGCCCTCGTACCCACGAGGCGCCGGGGCTTGCCGGGCTCGGTCATGGTGATGGCTCCTTCTGCGTGAAGTGGGGCGGAACGAGCGTGGGGTTGCCGGAGCCTTCCGGGTGCCCCACGGAGTTGTGACAGGTGAGGCACTGCGTCTGCTCGTCGTGCGCGGGCGGTGTGCCGTCCGCCCCCGCGGGCGCCTCGATGGCCTCGACGATGGTGCCGTGGCACTTGCGGCACGCGCTCTCGGTCACCCCCCGGTTGCGCGGGCGGATCCGGATGGGGTCCGGGAAGGTCCCCAGCGTGAAGTAGAACGAGTGCCAGAAGCCGTTGCTCGCCTTGGTGGCGTACTTCGCCAGCGTGCCGGGCGGCGTGTGGCAGTCGTTGCAGGTGGCCACGGCGTGGTGGCTCGACTTGCGCCAGCCGTCGTACTGCTCCGTCATGATGTGGCAGTTGGCGCAGGCGGCCGGGTCGTCCCGCAGGTAGCTGGAGCCCTTCGCGTAGACGAAGGTGTAGCCGCCCAGGCCCACGGCCACCCCCAGGGAGGTGCCGAACACCATGGCCAGCGCTGTACCGTGAAGGAGACGCACCGACCCAGGTTAGTCGGCCCGACGGTGAAGGGAAGCCACGAGGAGGGAAGAGGGCCCTCCGCGACAGGCGAAGGGGCAGCGAAACCGCGAGCAACGTGCTGCAGGGCCCCAGGGGCGTGAACAGCAGGACACCCGGGCGACTTTCCTCGGAAGTCTTTTGACTTTGATATTCACTATCAATATCGTCTTCCCCCATCGAACGCAGGGAGCCGCGATGCACGAGGGATGCGAGCCGCAGGGAAGTGCCGGGGAGCTGCGCTGCATGTGCGGCAGCCTGCTGGCGCGGCTGGTGCCGGGCGGCGTGGAGCTGAAGTGCCGCCGGTGTCACCGGACGCAGGTGGTTCCGCTGGAGGGCTCCGCGCCCTCCCGGGACTCGCGCAGGGGCAGACCGGCGCCCCGGGGTGAAGGCGGCTGAGCAGGGCCGGCTCCGCGTCAGGGGCCGGGGTGGTGGCGGTGTGTTTCCTGAGGCCCGAGGCCCTTGAGCCCAGCGCCCGACAGGCTTCCCGTTCAACGGGAGGCCCCCGGCTGTCGAGCCGGGAGGACGCTGGATGTCCGGGCGTGGTTGGCTTTGCGCACTGCTTTGCATGGGCCTGTCCGGCGTGGCCGGGGCCGAGGACATTCCGTCCGTGGATGCAGGCGTGGCGGAGGAAGCGCCCGCGCTCCAGACGGTGGTGACGGGCTCGCGCCGCCAGGAGCGCCTCCAGGAAACACCGGTGGCCACGGAGGTCATCACCCGCGCGGAGATCATCGCGAGCGGGGCCCGGGACGCCTCGGAGCTGCTCTCCACGCGCCCGGGCCTGGTGGTGCAGCAGGGCTTCTCCGGCGCCACGCTGTCGGTGCAGGGATTGGCGCCGGAGTACGTGCTGGTGCTGGTGGATGGCGAGCGCGTCACCGGCAAGGTGGACGGCGACGTGGACCTGTCGCGCCTGTCATTGGAGGACATCGAGCAGGTGGAGATCGTGAAGGGCCCGTCGTCGGTGATGTACGGCAGCGACGCGGTGGCGGGCGTGGTGAACTTCATCACCCGCAGGGCGCAGCGCACGTTGGGCGCGGACCTGAAGGCCGCCTACGGCACGCTCGGACGCCTGGACCTGGATGCGACGGGGGAGACGCGCGGCGACGCGTGGGGCCTGCGCCTGAGCGCTGGACTCCAGCGCCGCTCCTCGTACGACCTGAACCCCACGGACCTCGGCACCACGGGCAGCAGCCTGGAGGGCCATGACGTGTCCGCGCGCGGCGACTGGCGCGCTTCGGAGACGCTGACGCTGGAGGGCACGGCGTCCTTCTCCCACCGCCTCCAGCGCGGCGTGGACCTGGGCGCGGGCAACGCGGTGTTCGACCGGGCGACGCGCGACGACACCTTCGCCTCGCGGCTGTCGCCGTCCTGGCGGCTGGGGGAGAAGGTGACGCTGCGCACGGACGTGTCCTACGGGCACTACGAGCGCCGCTACCTGCGCGACCAGCGCAACGCCTCCGCGCTGGACTCGGTGGAGGACACGCGCGACCAGCAGGCCCGCGTGGGCGCGCAGGTGGACGCGCGGCCCGGCGGTGGACACGCGCTGGGGGTGGGCACGGAGTACCTGGG
>NZ_RAWA01000384.1 GCF_003611675.1 Corallococcus sp. CA053C | reverse complement strand
GCCGTTCTCCTTGGTGCATCCACCCATGGCCCCCAGCAATCCCACCAGGCCCCAGGCCACCGCATTTCTCGTCCAGCGCATCCGCGTCCTCCTTGGGTTCTGACTCCGTCCGGGCTCCGGCCTGCCCGCGTCCATCCGCCCCCAGCCGGGTTCTATCGGAAGAAACAGCAAGGTAGCGACCCTTCCGGCCCCGGCATCCGGCCTGCCTGTGCGCCTGCCCGCAAAAGGCGACTGCCGCCCGCCACCCCAAGGGTGGACCGGACGGCAGCGGCACTCACGAACTGTGGATACGACTCAGCCCCACATGTCGCCGATGAGCTCCTTGCGGCGGGACATGAGCTTCTTGAAGAAGTTGTCGTCGCGCATCTTGTCGAAGGTGGCGATGGACTCGTTCTTCGCGGCGGACTTCTCCGCCTCCTTCTTGATCTCCGCGGGCGTCGCGTTGGGGTTCGCCTGGATGAACTTGTTCATCTCATCCTGGACCTTGGTCTTCACCTTGTCGATGCGACCCTCACCCAGGAAGACGAGCTTGCCCTTCGACTCGTTCATGCCGGCGACGGCGGAGTTGATGACATCCGAGACGGCCTGGGTCTTCTCGGCGTCCGTGTTCGACGCCTTGTACTGCGTAGCGCCGCCGCTCGCGCCAACACCACTGGTTCCACCAGCCATGGGGGACTCCGTTGAAGGAAGTTGAATCTTGAAGGGATTATCCGCGGAGGAGTTCGGGAGTTGCGTCCCCCCGAGGCGTTCTCCTCACGAATCTAGCCCTTGAGCTTGCCCAGGGCGGGGTTCTTCATCCACGCCTTGAACGACTCCAGATCCTTCTGCACTTCCTGCGAGTCCGGCGTCTTGGGGGGCGGCGTCGCCGCCACCGCGGGAGGCGGGGGCACGTCACCGACGAGCGTGCGCTTCTTCGCCGCGGCGGTGCCGCTGTCAAAGGCGTCCTTGGACGACGCCTGGCCCGAGGCGGCGGGCTTGGCCGCGGCGGCCGGGGTGGCGGCGGCGGGAGCCGCGGCGGCAGAGGGCTCGAAGCCGCGCGCGGTGAGGTAGTTCTGCATCCACTCGACCGACTCGATGAGGACCGGCGGCATGCTGGCCAGCGCCGGGTTCTTGCCCGCCTCGCCCAGGTGCCGGTTGAAGGCGTCCTTCACGTCCTGGTACAGCGCCATGTTCATGTGCGCGCCGTCCTTGGTGTTGACGAGCAGCTCGGACATCTTGCGCAGCACGCCCTGCAGGGTCCCGGTCGCCGTCTTCGCGGCGGCATCCAGCCCGGTGATGATGGTGTCGCGCTTCTTGGTCAGCTCTTCCGGCGCTGCCGGCGGCATCTCAGCGGGGACTCGCGGATCAGGATTCGGGGTCGACATGGCACTGTCCTCGGGTGAAGAGGGATGGTTGACACGCACACCCTAGCAGAACATCCAGGGTGGCTAGAAACTCCTGAAGATCCTTCAACCCTGGAATCCCCCCAGGGCCTCACGACGGGGGCTCAGCGGCGCGTCAGCGCGGTGACCATGGCGCCGGCCTTGCGCACCACCGGATCATCCACGGGCGACATCGCCGCGGCGCGGCGCAAGTCCTCCAGCGCCTGGGGCTTCTGGCCCATGGCCAGCTTCACCTCCGCGCGGCCCACGTAGACGGACGGATCCTGCGGCGCGAGCTTCGCCGCGACGTCGAAGGCCGCGAGCGCGCCCTGGCCGTTGCCGGCCGCCATCTCCACCACGCCCAACGCCTTGGCGAAGTACACGTCCGTGGGGTTCACCGCGTAGAGGCCCTGGAAGAGCGTGCGCGCCTCTGCGATGCGGCCCTGGTAGAAGAAGAAGTAGGCCGTCTTGGCGATGGCGTACAGCTCGTCGTTCGAGTAGCCGCGCACCTCGCGGAGCGTGGCCTTGCCTTCCGCCCAGCGCTGCAGGAGCGCGGTGAGCTTCGCCTCGTCCTGCGGGTCCTCGGGGTCCAGCGACGCCATGGGTCAGTAGCCCTCGTCCTTCTGCTCTTCCCACATGCGGCGGATGATCTCCTGGGACTCCGCGCTCACCTGGTCCACCAGGCCCAGCATCGCGGACTCGCGCTGCAAGAGGGCCTTGAGGCGCTCCAGGCGCTCCGGCGGCGCGTTCACGCGGGCAAGGCCCCGCTCCAGCATCATGCGCTGCCCGTCGTCCCCGCGGCCGGCGACGCTGGCCAGGTGGGGCCGGTCGCTGAAGCCCTCCAGGTCCGCGTCATGCCCGCCCGGGTGCGGCGGCAGGGGCAGCCGCAGCTCCTCCGACGAGTGCGCCGGGCCGATGAAGTCCAGCAGCGCCGCGGACGCGAGCGCCGGGTTCTTCGGGTTGCCCGCCTTGCGCGCCTTCTTCGCCCGCTCGAGCTGCGCGGGATCCACCAGCCGCTCGCGGACACTGCGGGGACCACCCCAGGGCCAAAGGGCTGTACTGGGGGGAGGATTGTTGATTCTGGCCATGGTGCCGCGACTTCAACCCAGGTGAGGGGGTCGCGTCCAGCCCCCTTCAGCGTCCGGCCGCCTGCTCCCGCTGGAGGGTGTAGATGAAGTTCAACACCTCGGCGACCGCGTCGTAGAGCTCTTCGGGGACTTCCTGGCCCACGTCCACCCGGTACAGGGCGTGCGCCAGCGACACGTTGCGCATCACGGGGATGCCGTACTGCTTGGCGATCTCCTTGATCTTCTCCGCCTTGAGCCGCATGCCCTTGGCGACGATGCGCGGCGCGCCATCCGCCTGCTTGTCGTACTTGATGGCGATGGCGATGTCCGCCTCTTCGTCACTGGCCATGGCACCCTCCTTCAGGCGCGCGCCGCCGGCGCCGCGTTCTGCTTCAACCCGTAGACGAAGTTCAGGACCTCGGCGACCGCGTCGTAGAGTTCCTCCGGGACTTCCTGGCCCACCTCCACGCGCAGGAGCGCGTGGGCGAGCGGCACGTTGCGCAGCAGCGGCACGTCCGACTCGCGCGCCAGCGCCTTGATGCGCTCCGCCTTGGCGTCCATCCCCTTGATCAGCACCCGGGGCGCCCCGTCCTTGCCCTGGTCGTAGATGAGCGCGACCGCGACGTGGTCCGGGTTGGTGACGATGACGCTCGCGTCCTTCACCGCCTCCATCTGGGCCCCCTCCATGATCTCCTGGTGGAGCTCCTTGCGCTTGGCCTTGTGGTGCGGGTCGCCTTCGCTCTGCTTGTACTCCTTCTTGACCTCGTCCTTCGTCATCATCATGTCCTTCATGTACGACTTGCGCTGCCACCACACGTCGAAGATGCCGAAGATGACGAAGAGCATCAGGATGCGGACGCTCACCCGGTAGATGATCTCCCCCAGGATGCTCATGGTGCCGTGCGTGTCCTGCCGCACGGTTTCGATGACCAGCGGCATGGAGTCGCGCACCACGCCGTAGACGATGTAGGCGGCCACGGAGATCTTGATGAGGTTCTTGAGCAGCTCCACGAAGGCCTTCTTCGTGAACAGGTTCTTGAAGCCGGCCAGCGGGTTGACCTTGTCCAGCTTGGGCATCAGCGGGTCCATGGTGAAGAGCGACCCCACCTGCAGGAAGTCCATCAGCCCGCCCAGCACCGCCGCGCCGGCCGCCACCGGCACCGTGAGCAGCAGCATCGTCTTCAGCCCCATGTAGAGCAGCTGCGTCGTCGCGAGCCCCAGGTCGTCCGAGTGCGCGATCTGGGTGAAGCTGAAGCGGAAGAGCGTGGAGATCTCCTCCTCCACCGTCCCCCACGTGGCGCGCGCGATGCCCATGCCCGCGGCGAGCACGGCCACGGCCGTCAGGTCCTTGCTCTTCCAGACCTGGCCCTTCTTGCGGGAGTCGTCGAGCTTCTTCTGCGACGGCTCCTCTGTTTTGTCGCCACTCTCTTCCGACATGGAGGAACCCCGGGGCGCTTCAAGCCAGCAGGCGGATGGCGTGCTGGACCATGCGCAGCATGTTGGCCAGCTCCAGCTGCATGCGCCCGATGATCACGTGCATGGCGATGAACATGATCAACACGCTCACCAGCGGCTTGAGGGACATGGAGATGAAGAAGATCTGGATCTGCGGCGCGACGCGGTTGATGGCGCCCAGGGCCAGGTCGGTGACGAACGCGGCCACCATGCCGGGACCTGCCAGCGCCAGGCTCACCTTCAAGAGGTCCGCGAAGGCGCGGATCATCAGGTCGAAGAAGGGCCACACGCCCCGGCTGAAGTGCGGGAAGCCCTCCAGGGGGACGATCTGCAGGCTGTCCGCGAGCGCCTTGATGATGATGTGGTGCCCGTCCAGCGACAGGAACAGCACCACGGCCAGCTGCACCTTGAGGCTGGAGAAGAGCGACACCTGGGTGCCCAATTGCGGCACGAAGAGCTGGGCGTTGTTGCTGCCCGACATCGTGTCCACCAGCGTACCGGCCACGCGGGCCGCGTCGAACACGATGTTGACGATGTACGACAGGCACAGCCCGATGAAGATCTCCTTGCACAGGAGCCCGATGTACGGGAGCGCGCTGATGGGGATGTTCTCCATCCGGTCGCTCACGGACGGGAACAGCACGATGGCGATGAGCAGGCCCAGGCCCAGCTTCATCTCCGCCGGCACCACTTCACCACCCAGGAACGGGCTGAAGATGAGCAGGGGCATCACGCGGCACATGATGAGCGCCACGGTGAAGATCATGAGCGACAGGTTGAACCGAGAGCTCACCTCGGCCATGACTTCGCCGATGTTCATCTGCCGATGAGCGCCGGGAAGCGGTCGAAGACGTGGAAGGTGAAGCGCAAGAGCTGCCCGCCAATCCACGGTCCCGTCATGGCCAGCACGCCGAAGACGAGGACGACCTTGGGCGCGAACGTGAGCGTCTGCTCCTGGATCTGCGTGGTGGCCTGGAACAGCGAGATGAGGAACCCCACCAGGAGGCTCGTGAGCACCGGCGGCGCGGAAACGACGAGCACCAGGAACAACGCCTCCTGGGTGATGACCGTGAGCTGATTCATGGGAGTGCGACGCTCCTTACAGGTAGCCGATGACCAGGCCCTTGGCGATGAGGTACCAGCCGTCCACGAGCACGAACAGCAGCAGCTTGAAGGGCATGGAGATGGTCGTGGGCGACAGCATGTGCATGCCCAGCGCCAGGAGGATGTTGGCGACCACCATGTCGATGACGATGAACGGCACGAAGAGCAGGAAGCCGATCTGGAAGGCCTCCTTGAGCTCGGACACGACGAACGCCGGAACGATGATCATGAAGTCGTTGGGCGTGATGTCCTTGCGGTCCTCTTCCTTCCGCATCTTCTTCGCCAGGCTGTAGAAGAGCGTGCGGTCCTTGTTGGTGACCTTCTTCTTCAGGAACTCGCGCAGGGGCTCCTTGGACTTGTCCGCGGCCCCCAGCAGCGTGCCCACCGTCTCCGACGAGAACACCGCCGTTCCCCGCGACCAGATGTCCACCCCTCCCGCCCGGTACATCTCCTGGCCGATGGGCGCCATGATGTAGACGGTGAGGATGATGGCCAGGCCGGTGATGACCTGGGTGGGGGGGATCTGCTGGGTGCCCAGCGCCGAGCGGACGATGGAGAGCACCACGGAGATCTTCACGAAGCTCGTCACCATCATCAGCGCGAACGGGACCAGCGACAGGGCCGCGAGCGCGAGGATGAGGATGAGGGGGCGGGAGGTGAACGAGTCGGAGTTCACCGCCTCCTTCACCACGGCGTCCGGCACCGAGTCGCTTCCCCCCTTCTTCGCCGCGGAGGCAACGAACGGGTGCAGCGACACGATGGCCGCGAAGAGCCAGGGCGGAGCGCGGAACAGGAGCGGGCGGGCGGGAGACGAACGGTTCACGGGACGGCCTTCAGACGCCCGGCGGCGGCGTGGGGCCACCGCTCCGGCGGGAGAGAAGCTTCTGGAGGAAAGGACTCAGGGAAACCGACGCCGCCGGAGCCCGCGCAGCGCGGATGCGCTCCACGGCGTCGCGGTCCAGCTTCGACACAAGTTGCACGCCACCCTCGCCGCCACCCACCAGCAGGTACTCGTCCGCGGCCTTCAGGACGAAGAGCGTGCGCCGTTGATCCAACGGGATGCGCTCCATCACCGACACGACGGACGCCTTGCCCACCGGCACGCCCTGCAGCCCCATCAGCCTGCGCAGGCCCACGTTGAGCGTCAGGTAGATGGACGCGAGCACCGCGCCCAAGAGCGCCACCGTGCGCACCACCACCCAGCCCAGGCTCTCCTGCTCCTCGGGCTCGTCGGCGGTGGCGACGCCCAGCTCGCGGTCCAGCTCGTCCGCGTGGAGTGAGGCCCGCGACGCCTTCGCGGCGTCAGGCTCTGGCGTTGGCGCTGGCGCTGGGACAGCGGCGGGCGTGGCGGAGGCCGCTGGCGCGTCGGGGACGGGCGCGGGAGGAGCGACGGCTTCGGCCTTCGCCGGAGGCGCCGCGGGGGCGGGGGTTGCTTGTGGCGCCACGGTCGCCTGCGCCAGGACGGCGGGCGACACGAAGAGCAACACGGCGCCGAGCAACCTGCGCGAGGAGGAGAGACGGAGGCCTGCCATGGATGGGCGCGAGCCTAGTGCACCCGGGTCGGGACCGCCACGGGCCCCGGCGCGGGCAGGGACCCCTGCCCGCCTGCCCTGACGCATGGGGCGGGAAGGCTCATCCCAGGTTGATGATGCGCACGCCGAGCTGGCCTTCCACTTCGACGAGCTCGCCCCGGGCCACCACCTTGCCGTTGACCGACAGGTCCACGGGTTCGCCCGGGCCGCGCCGCAGCTCGATGACCTGACCTGTGCGCAACCCCACCACCTGCTCCGCCGTGATGGGCACGCGCGCCAGCTCCACCGCCACCTGCAGGGGCAGGTCACTGAGCAGGTCGCTTCCATCCCGGTTGTTCGCGTCGTCCAAGGCCGCCCCTTCGAGTTCCGGAGGAACGTCCAGCTCCGGGTTGGTGAAATCCTCGTTCTCCTCCGAGCCGCCGCCGGAGTCCCCACCCTGCGAGTGGCCCGGCTCCCCGGGAACGACGTCCGTGATGCGCGCACGGTAGCGGCCGTTCTCCAGGTACACGTCCGCCGCGAGGTGGCCGGTGCGGCCCAGCCCCAGCCGCAGCTGCGCCGTGCCGGGCTCGCCCCGGTCCGGCCGCGCCGACAGCGCGTCCAGCAGCAGCACGTCCTTGATGCGCAGCGACGCCAGGTCCTGCGCGGACAGCTCCGCGACGCCAATCTCCGCCCGCAGCCAATCGCGCAGCGAGGACAGCCGGCGCCCGTGCGCCTTCATGTCCGCGCGCCGCCGCTCGCGCCGCTGGGCGCTCGCCACCTCGGGTTCGGCCGCCTCCAGCACCGCCGAAGGCACCACCAGCCGCACGATGCCGCGGTGCGTGCCGAGCACCGCGTTCAGGTGCACCGCCAGCATGGGGCCATCCTCGCCCAGGCGCGCGGAGACCTCGTCCACGCCTCGCGCCACGCCGTCCAGCCGCGGCCGGGGGACGCCCGGCTGCAGCCCGGGCACCAGCTCCTTGAGGGCCTCCAGGACGACGTAGCCCATCACGCCCTCCTCGATGTCCGTCAGCGGCCGCAGGCCCACCGTCTCACCGGCGCCGCCCAGCAGCAGGTCCACCGCGGAATGGGCCAGCGCCAGCTCAATCTCCAGCACCACCCGGCCCTTCAGCGAGCCGGGCGCGAGCACCGCCAGGAAGGACGGGTCGCCCAGGAAGCGGCGCAGCTCCGTCATGGGGCGCGCCTGGGCGGACTCCACCGTCAGGCGCACGTCCACGTCGAAGAGCGCCTTGAGGCGCGCGCAGAGGGTCTCCAGCGTGCCCGGGTTCGGCGTCAGCCACCGCAGGCGTTCGGCCAGCAGGCCCTGCGCGCGCGACACCTTCTCCAGGTGCGTGAAGACGAACGGCCGCCATGGCACGACAGGCGCCGCCGGTGCCGAGGCGGGCTTCGCGGGGGGCCCCAGCTTCCGGGTGTCGACCAACATGGTTCGCTCGTAGATTCCGGGTTCGTCGTCCGGCTCCAGGCTCATGTCTTCGCCTCGAACCTCAGCTGCTCAAGCGACAGCCCCCGACCTCCCAGGGCGCTGCGCAGGCCCTCGCTGTTCTCCTCCAGGAGCTTCAGCGTGTCGCGGTCGCTGCCACTGAAGACGGCCGAAATCTTCCCGTTCTTCGCGCTGACCTTGATGGAGAGGCCGTTGAGCACGTCTCCGCGCAGGTCGATCTGGAACTCCGCGTTGCCCGCGGCGTTGGTGCCCACGCGCACCCGCTCCACGATCTTCTGGGCAATCTCGCTGGCCATCTGGCGCAGGCGCTCCGAACCGGCCATGTCCTTGGGCTTGGCCACCGGCACCGGCGCCATCAGCGCGGGGTTGAACCGGAAGCCCGCGCCGGCCATCTGGCCGCCCTTGTCGTCCTTGTCCTTGTTGCCGCCGCTGCCGCCCTTGCCGCCGCCGGCGTTGACGTCCGTCTTGAGCTCACCCTTCTCCGAGCTCAGGCGGCTCGACTGGCCGTCGGACTTCGTCAGGTCGCCGTCGCGCACGTCGGTGGAGCGCTTGTCCTCGGTGGCCTCCGACTTGCGGGTCTCCGAGCGCTGCGCCAGCGTCTGCGTCTCCGCGTTGCGCTGGGTCTGCTGCGCGCCCTGGGAGGACTCACCGGGACGGGCCGACCCTGCTTCCTTCTGGAAGAGCTTCTCGTCGAAGGTCTTGGCCTGCCCCTGGGTGGCGCGCGCGAGCACCTGCTTGGCGAGCCCCTGCGGCGTCTTGGGATCCGCCGTCTTCGGCTGGGCCTTCTCCGCCTGCCCCTGCTGGACCAGCTTGGAGAAGAGCGACTCGCCCTCCACCCGCTTCTTGGTCTTGGCTTCAGCGAGCTTGCGCTCCTGGATCATCCGCTCCGCCATGCGCGCGGCATCGCGATCATCGTCAACTCGGCTCATGGCGTCCTCTCCTGACTTGCGGGGGCGGCGGGAGGTTACTTGCGCTGACGGGCCAGGAACAAGGCGTTGCCAATCTCCTCCTGGTTCAGCTCCTCGCGCTGCTGGCGCTCCTGGCGCACCTGCTTCACAAACGTTTCCTTGTTCTTCTCGATGGCCTTGAGCTCCTTGGCGGCCTCGGCCATCAGCATGCGGCGCTGCTCCACCAGGCGGGCCGCCGCCTTGACGACCTCCTTCTGGTGCTCAATCTGGAGGGCGACCTGGGCCTCTTCGTCCTTCAGGCGCTCCTCGAAGCGGCCCATCATGTTCATGCCGCTGATGCCGGCGCCCTTGGCCATCATCTGCTGGAAGTACTCGGCGACCTTCGCCTTGCGCTCCTTGCGACGGCGCTCCAGCTCCGCTTCCAGGCGGATCTGCTCCTGCTTTTCCTTCTCCAGCGCCTTGATGGCGGCGGAGAAGGCCTGTTCGGCCTCCTCCTTCGCCTTCTCACGCATGTCCAGCAACACCTGCAACCGGTACGGGGGCATGGTGGGGGCATCCTAACCGGAAATGCCCCGCCCACGCCCTCCCC
>NZ_RAWA01000383.1 GCF_003611675.1 Corallococcus sp. CA053C | reverse complement strand
GGGTGTCCTTCTCCGTTCCCCCGGGCGGCACGCTGGGGGTGGTGGGGGAGAGCGGCTGCGGCAAGAGCCTCACGGCGCTGTCGGTGATGCGGCTCATTCCCCAGCCGCCCGGTAGAATCATCGAGGGTGAGGTGCGGTTCCGGGGAGAGGACCTGCTGCGCCTGCCGGAGCCGGAGATGCGGCGCGTGCGCGGCCGGCACGTGGCCATGGTCTTCCAGGAGCCGATGACGTCGCTCAACCCGGTGTTCACCGTGGGCGAGCAGATTGGCGAAGGCGTCCGGCTGCACCTGAAGGCGTCCCGGGCGCAGGCCCGCGAGCGCGCGGTGGAGATGCTGCGGCAGGTGGGCATCCCGGCCCCGGGCGAGCGCGTGGACGCGTACCCGCACCAGCTCTCCGGCGGCATGCGCCAGCGCGTGATGATCGCCATGGCGCTCGCGTGCGACCCGGCGCTGCTCATCGCGGACGAACCCACCACGGCGCTGGACGTCACCATCCAGGCGCAGATTCTTGAACTGCTCAAGCGGCTGCAGGCCGAGCGCCACATGGCGGTGATGCTCATCACCCACGACCTGGGCGTGGTGGCGGGCAGCTGCGACGCGGTGGTGGTGATGTACGCGGGCCGCATCGTGGAGCAGGCCCCGGTGCGCGAGCTGTTCGCCCGGCCCGCGCACCCGTACACCGCGGGCCTGATGCGCTCCATCCCGTCCCTGCATGACGCGGGCGCGGCGGTGGAGGGCGAGCGGCGGCGCCTGAAGGCGATCCCCGGCATGGTGCCCTCGTTGGGCGCGCTGCCATCCGGGTGCGCGTTCCGCGACCGGTGCGACCGCGCCACGGAGCTGTGTGCCCGCGTCACGCCCGCGCTGGAGCCCAAGCGCGGAGGCCAGTGGGCCGCCTGCCACCACCCGGTGCCCGCGCCATGAGCGAACCGCTGGTCCAGGTGCGCGACCTGAAGGTGCACTTCCCGGTGCGCGGCGGTTGGCTCGGGCGCACGCGCGGCACGGTGCGCGCGGTGGACGGGGTGTCCTTCGACGTCGCGCGCGGCGAGACGCTGGGGCTGGTGGGGGAGAGCGGCTGCGGCAAGAGCACCCTGGGGCGCGCGCTCCTGCGCTTGCTGGAGCCCACGGCCGGCTCCATCCGCGTCGACGGGCGGGAGCTGACCGGGCTGTCCCAGCGCCAGCTGCGTCCCCTGCGGCGGCGCATGCAGCTCGTCTTCCAGGATCCGTACGCGTCGCTCAACCCGCGCATGACGGTGGGGGACATCCTCGCGGAGCCCTTCGCCATCCACGGGCTCGCGAAGGGCGCGGCGCGCGAGGAGGAGGTCCTGGCGCTGCTGGACGCCATGGGGCTGCCCCGCGAGGCCCGGCACCGCTACCCGCACGAGTTCTCCGGCGGGCAGCGCCAGCGCATCGGCATTGCACGTGCCATCGCGTTGCGTCCGGACCTGGTGGTGGCGGACGAGCCCATCAGCGCGCTGGACGTCTCCATCCAGGCGCAGATCGTCAACCTGCTGGTGGACCTGCAGCGCGAGCGCGGGCTCACCTATGTCTTCATCGCGCACGACCTGAAGATTGTTGAGTACGTGTCCACGCGCGTGGCGGTGATGTACCTGGGCCGCATCGTGGAGGTGGCGCCGTCGCGCGCGCTGTACGCGGGTCCGCGCCACCCGTACACGCAGGCGCTCCTGTCCGCGGTGCCGGTGCCGGATCCGGAGCGTCCCCCCACGCGCCTGCTCCTGCCGGGCGAGCCGCCCTCGCCCCTGTCCCCTCCCACCGGCTGCGCGTTCCACCCGCGCTGCCCCTACGTGATGGAGCGCTGCCGGCGTGAGGCGCCGCCGCTGTATCCGCTGGGCGGAGGCCACGCCGCCGCGTGCTTCCTGGCGGAAGGGGATTCGCAGCGCTCCGAGCCCGCGTCCGACGGAGGTGCCGGTGTTCTGGCTCAGCCACCATCACGCGGATGAGTACAACCGCACGTACGTGCTCGCGGGCGTGCGCGTCTGCGCGCGCTGCCTGGGCACGTATCCGGTGCTCGCCGCCGTCTTCCTGGGCCTGTTCGCCCTGAAGGCGCCGCTCACGTGGGCGTGGGACGTGCCGGTGGGCCTCGGCCTCACGCTGCCGGCGCTGGTGGACTGGGCGGTGGGCCGCTTCCGTCCGGCGTCCGGCCACAACGCGGTGCGCACGCTGACGGGTGTGCTCCTGGGCGCGGGGCTTGGCCGCTCGCTGTACATCCACGTGCAGCGCCCGCTGCCGGCCGTGCTGCTGGCGCAGGCGCTTCTGGTGACAGGGGTGGCGGTCCCTGTCATTCTCGCCACTTACCGGCGACCACGGCCGGATTAGACCTTTCCCGCGTGCCTGTCCGTTACAGGCAACAGGGCGGGAAGGGGATGGCACCCGTGGCTTCACGGCACTGGGGGAGAGTTGGTACCCGAAACCTCAGACGAGCGGCTGATGCTCGCCTTCCAGGCGGGGGACGCGCGCGCGTTCGAAACGCTGATGCGGAAGCACCGCGCGCCGGTGTTCAACTTCATCCTGCGCTTCGTCGGGAACCGGGCGAGGGCGGAGGACGTGCTTCAGGAGACGTGGCTCAAGGTGGTTCGCAGCGCCCGGGAGTATGCGCCCAAGGCCCGGTTCACGACCTGGCTGTACACCATCGCGAGGAACCTCTGCGTGGACAGCACGCGCAAAGAGAGCTACCGCCAGACGTCGTCCCTGGAAGCCCCCGTCGCCGGTGTCGACGGGGACGAGGGACGTCCCCTGGGCGAGGGGCTGCCGGACTCCGGGGCCAGCCCGGAGCGCGGGGCGCACAACGCGCGCCTGCGGCCCCTGCTGGAGCGGGCCCTCTTGGGCCTGCCGGAAGAGCAGCGCGAGGTGTTCGTGCTGCGTGAATACAGCGGCATCCCGTTCAAGGAGATCGCCGAGGTGACGGGCGTGTCCGAGAACACGGTGAAGAGCCGGATGCGCTACGCGCTGGAGGGACTGCGCCGTCGCCTGGGAGAGCTGGGCGTGGATGGCGACCTGTCGGAGGATGGAAGGACGGTGGCGGGATGAGTGCCCAGAATGCGCATGCGCACGAGGACCGGCTCCTCGACTTCGCCTACGGCGAGCTGCCTCCGTCGGAGGCCCAGTCGCTGGAGCAGCACGTCCAGGGCTGCGCGCGCTGCTCGAAGGCGCTGTCGGACATCCGCGGCGTGCGCTCCACGATGGCGCACCTGTCAGTGGAGCCCGCGCCGGACGCCGGCCTGGAGTCGCTCCTCGCCTACGCACAGCAGTCCGCGCGCCGCGCCGCCGCCGGTCCGGAACCGAAGCCCTCGCGCTGGCGCCGCTGGCTCCTGCCCGCGGTGGGACTGGCCACGGTGAGCACGTTCGGCATCCTGACGCTGGAGGTCAACAAGAGCGTCAAGCTGGAGCCGCAGCTGAGCGCGAAGGCCCTGCGCGAGGAGCCGCTCAAGGCAAAGAAGGACGTGTACGGCGACTCCGCGCAAGCCCAGGCCGTGCCGGCCCCTGCGCCCTCCGCACCCGTTGCCGCGGCGATGCCGAAGGACGAGGAGCCGGTGGCAGGGGCACCGCTGGGCTCCCGGATGGATGAGATGAAGGCGGCCCCCAAGAGCCGCGGTGGCGGCAACCGGCCGTCGGACTGGATGAACGCGGGCAGCGGCGGCGCGATGCTGGAGCGGCGCAGCGCGGGGAGCCTGGGCGCGAAGAAGAAGATGCCCTCCTTCCCGCAGGAGGAGGCGGAAGGGGTTGCGACCGGCGCGGCGTCGTCCAACGAGCTGAAGGCGGGCCCCTCCGCGCTCGCGAAGGAAGCGCCCGCCCCGGTGGAGAGCCTGGACCGTGACAGCGCGGGCAACGACAAGGCCATGAAGCAGGAAGTGAGCGGTGCGCTGCGGCTGGGCGGTGCGTCGGCCTCCGGGCGAGCTGCCTCCGAAGACGACGCGCTCTTCGCGGATAGGGCCGCATCGCCTCCACCGCCGCCAGCCTCCGCGCCGCCGGCCCAGGTCGCCGCGCCGAAGGCGCCCGCCGCCACCAGCGCCCCGCGCCGCGAACAGCCGGCCCCGGGTAAGGGCGCCGTCGCCGCCGCCGAGCCGCCGATGGAAGCAGCCCTCCAGGAGGTCGCCAAACCCCAAGCCGTGGAGAAGTCGGCCCGCGCCGTCGCGACGACGTCGCGCGACCTGGCCCGCCAGGCCCAGGACGCCGCGGATCAGGGCGACCGTGCGCGAGAGTCCCAGTTCCTGCGCGCCGCGCTCGCGGCCGGGGCCCGTGGCAGCGAACGGCTGTCCCTGCTCTCCCGGCTGTGCGAGTCGCAGTACGCTCAAGGCCGGAGCACCGAGGCCGCGGAGGTCTGCGAGCAGATCATCTCCGAGGCCCCCGGCTCCGCCGCGGCCCAGGTGGCGCAGCGCCGCCTGCGTCAGCTGGCCCCGGCTCCGGCCACCCCGGCGCAGTAGGGGAGGGCGGCACGCGGTCCGTCCCGTCTCCCGCACGGGGGGGGACGGTCCACATGACCGATGCGTGAAGGCCGGAGGTCCTGGATACTGGGAGCATGAGGCCGGACGTGGATCATCCCCCCGTGAACCCCCCCCGGAAGTCACCGCCGCGCTCCCTGCGCCGGGCCCGTCGTGGCCAGGCCATGGTGGAGTACTCGGTGATCAACTGGCTGCTGCTCGTGGCGCTGGTCATCGGTGCCACGGTCAAGGTCCGCTGGACCGACGACCGGCAGACCAACGTCATCGACCTGTTCCTCGAGGCGTACCAGATCTATTACGACTCGTTCTACTTCGTGCTGAACCTGCCGTTCCCCTGAGGGGACCTGAGCGGATCCGGCCGCGTTTCGCGCCGCCCTCCATGAGGGGTGAGCAGGCGCCGCGGCCCCCGGGTGTCCTGGGATTCCGCTTTGTCGCGAGAGGTGGTTTTGACACCTGCTCTGTGGCAGGGCTAACATCCGCTCTCGTTCGCGCCCTGGCATCGCCCCCTCGTCAAAGCTGTCCTGCCGCCACGACGGCGCCCCACCGTTCTGGAGGACCTTGAACCATGTTGAAGGGTAAGACCCCGCTCGTCGTCGCGCTGGTGCTCGGTTTGCTCGCCGGCATCGTGGCCTACTCGGCCATCAAGAAGAAGGAATCCGATGTGCGTCGCGGGTGGAACCTGGTGCCCGTGGTGGTGGCGGGCCAGGACATGCCCGAAGGGACGGTCATCACGTACGAGATGATCTCCCAGCGCTCGGTCCCGGAGCAGTTCGTCACCTCGTCGGTGGTGAAGCCGGATTCCGCCAACTACATCGTGAACCAGAAGGTGCTGGTGGCGCTGCAGGCGGGCGACCCCATCCTCTGGAGCCAGTTCGAGACGACGAAGGCCGCCGAGCGCCTGTCGACGAAGGTGCAGAAGAAGGCGCGCGCCATCACCATCGAGGCCAAGACGACCACGGCCGTCGGCGGGTGGATCCGCCCCAACGACCACGTGGACATCATCGGCACGTTCCGCGATCCGCAGACGGATGAGAACGTCGCGGTGACGCTGCTGCAGAACATCATCGTGGTCGCCACCGGCAAGATCACCGGCACCACGAACATCAACCTCATCCCGGAGAACCAGCGCGACTACAGCAACGTGTCGCTGATGGTGCTGCCGGAAGAGGCGGAGATCCTGGTGCTCGCGGCGGAGCTGGGGCAGCTGACCCTGTCGCTGCGCAACGAGGACGACGTGGACCTCATCGAGGAGCGCGGCCGCGCCACCATCAGCACGCTGCTGTCCGGCGAGCGCACCCGCGTGCTGGAGCAGAAGCGCCGGGAGATCATCCAGATCATCAAGGGCAGCGGCAGCGAGAAGGCCTCGGCCGGCGCTCCGTAGTCCGCCGCGCAGGGCCGCTGCGGTCGGAGCGGCCCTCCACCCCCCTCCCTCATCCTCCGGGGATTCGCGCCCATGCTCGCAGGTATCGTCCTCCTCCTCGTCACCGGCTCGGTGTTCTTCTTCAGCCTGGTGATCTTCAGCGTCCTGTCGAAGGCGTATGAGCAGTACCAGGAGCGCTACGTCGCCAAGTCGATGAACGACTTGAGCGACATGTTCCTCTTCATCGACGCGCGGCAGATGTTGATCCTCAACATCGCGTGCATGTGCCTCCTGGGCATCCTCAGCTACATCGTCTTCAACCCCATCCTGGCGGTGCTGGCGACCATCTTCGGCTTCTTCCTGCCGATGCTGCTGGTGAAGCACTACCGCAAGCGCCGCATCAAGAAGTTCAACGTCCAGCTGGTGGATGCGCTGCAGGCCATGGCGAATGCGTTCAAGGCCGGCCTCACGTTCCCCCAGGCCATCGAGCACGTCGCGCGCGAGGCGATGCCGCCCCTGTCTCAGGAGTTCGGCCTGTTCGTGAAGGAAGTGAAGCTGGGCGTCCCGCTGGAAGAGGCGCTCGTCAACATGGGCCGCCGCGTGGGCAGCGACGACCTGGAGCTGGTGGTGGTGTCCACCAACATCGCTCGCCAGCTGGGCGGCAACATGGCGGAGATGTTCGAAACGATCTCCACGGTGATCCGCGAGCGCTTCCGCCTGGAGGGCAAGATCGACGCCCTGACGTCCCAGGGCAAGCTGCAGGGGTGGATCGTCGCGGCCATGCCGCTGGTGCTGGGCATGGTGCTCAACTACATGCGCCCCGACCTGATGGAGCCGATGCTGAACCACATCTTCGGCTACGTCCTGGTGACCATCATCGCCATCATGGAGATCATGGGCATCCTCATCATCCGGCGCATCGTCAACATCGACATCTGAATCGAGGCGCACCGTGCAGGAGATCCTGACAACCTTCCTGATCGGCGGCTCGGCGCTGCTCACCGCGGGTGCGGTGGCGTTCCTGGGCGTGGGCCTCTACCACAACGTCTTCGAGCGCTTCCTCACGGAGGTTCGCGACGAGTCCGCGGGCGGCGTGAAGGGCGTGGGCTCCGTCGCCATCCGCAAGCTCGGTTCGATGAACCGGCGCTTCATGTGGCCGGGCTACGAGTCCAAGACGCGCCGCAAGCTCATCAAGGCGGGCGAGCCGTCCCAGTACAAGCCCGAGGACATCATGGCGCTGCAGGAAGTCAGCGCCGTGCTGGCCCTGCTGGCGGGCCTCTTCGTCATCAACGGCCTGGGGATGAACCTGGCCTGGTCGCTGCTGGTGATGCTGCTGGGCCTGTTCTATCCGCTCATCTGGTTGAACGACCAGGTGAAGCGCCGTCACCTGGCCATCAGCCGCGCGCTTCCGTACAACCTGGACCTGCTGACGCTGTCGGTGGAAGCGGGCATGGACTTCACGGGCGCGCTGGCGAAGGTGGTGGAGAAGGGCCGGCAGGGGCCGCTGCGCGAGGAGCTGCAGCTGGTGCTCAAGCAGCTCAAGATGGGCAAGACGCGTGAAGAGGGCTTGAAGAGCATGATCGCGCGCGTGGACCTGCCGCCCCTGACGACGTTCGTCACGGCGCTGATCCAGGCGGACAAGATGGGCACCAGCCTGGGCAAGGTGCTGCGCATCCAGTCCACGCAGATGCGCATCGACCGCACGCAGCGCGCGGAGAAGCTCGCGGGTGAGGCGCCGGTGAAGATGCTCTTCCCGCTCATCGCCTGCATCTTCCCGACGGTGTTCATGGTGCTCTTCGGGCCCATCGTGTTCCAGTTCATGTTCGGCAACGTCGGGGGCTAGTCCTCTGCCCATCCTGCTCACCATCACCCGGGGGCTCCAGGTCGGACGGGAGCTCGCCTTCGAGCAGGCCGAAGTGAAGATCGGCCGGACCTCGGAGAACGACCTGGTCCTGCACGACCACGGTGTCTCCCGGCGCCACGCGCGCATCACCGCGCGGGACGGGCGGTACTTCGCCGAGGACGTGGGCAGCGCCAACGGCACGCAGCTCAACGGGCAGCCGCTCGGGAGCGAGAAGCAGCTGCGCGACGGGGACCGCCTCACTGTCGGCCCGGTGGAGTTCACGTTCGTCTGGATGCCGCCGGAGGATGACGACGACTTCACGCGGCCCATCCGCAGGCCGCTCGCGCCACCGCACGCGCAGGTGTCTCCGCAGGGCATGGAGCAGGCCTCGCTCGCGGAGATTGAAGCGGCGCCTACGAGCTACCAGCAGTCCATGCCCGCGCAGCGTCCCGGAGCAGGGATGCCCGCGGCGAGAGGCCCCGCGACGCCCGCGATGCCGATGTCGGCGGCGCCCGCGTTGAAGCGGCCTGCTGCTCCGGTGGTGTCCGGGCCCACGGTGCCTCCGCCGATGGAGCCGGAGGCCTCCGACATTCCGACGGTCGGGGCGCCTTCCCAGGCGAGGAAGTCTGCTCCGGGCCTTCCTTCGGTCGGGGCCGCCACGTCCCAAAGGACCTCTGCTCCGGGCCTCCCCTCGGTCGGCGCTTCCGCGTCGAGCAGGACTTCCGCTCCAGGCCTTCCGGAAGCCAGTGCAACGACGCCGAGCAGGACTTCCGCTCCAGGCCTTGCCGCGGTCGGCGCTTCCGCGTCGAGCAAGGCCAGTCCTTCACCCGCGTCCGGGGTTGCCGCACCCGCGCGGAAGAAGGCTGTTCCAGGACTGCCCGAAGTCGGGGCTCCCGCGCTGAATCGTCCCTCCCTGGGGGGCGCCGCCTCGCGCGTGGCCGCCGCGGCGAAGGCCCCCTCGGCCCGTGATGCCGCTGGCGCCCCGGTGCCGCCCGCGCCCGGTGGGGAAGGGGCCTCGGCATCTTCGTCCGTGAATGGGAAGTCGCCCGCGTCCAGCGCGGCCTCTGCATCCACCAGTGGCAAGATGCCCGCGTCCAGGAACGCGGTGGCCTCGGTGCCGCTGCTGCCCTCGGTTCCGGCGCTCGCGCCTCCCGCTGCGTCCCCGCCCCGTGCGGCGGCGCCCCCGGTGCTGACGCCTCCCGTGCTGTCCCCGACGCGCGGTGCGGTGGGTCCCGCGCCCGTGGCTCCCGGCCTTCCCGTGCTGACGCCTCCCGGGCTCATGCCGCCGCCGCCGGCATCGCGGGCCACTGCCTTCTCTCCACTGGTCGCGCCCCCGGCGAGCCTCTCCCCGGTGGATCCGGACGAGCCGGAGGAGCGCACGCTGATGGCGATCTCCGCGATGGATGCGCCGGAACCCACCTTCACGGCGCCCCCGGCGGCTCCTCCGGAACTGCCCTTCGGGGACACGGATGAGCCGGAGGAGCGCACGCTGATGGCGATCCCCGCGGCCCTGGCCACGCCGCCACTCGACGAGCCCCCGCCGCACGAAGCACCGCCACCGCTGCTCGATCCGGAGGAGCCCGAGGATCGGACCGTCCTCGATCTCCGGCCCATCGCTCGCGTCAGCCCGCTCGTTGCTCCGCCCATGCTCCATGGCGCGTCCGCGTCGGTCGCCTCCGCTGCGGCTGGCTCCGAGGAGCCGCCGACGTTCGTGGGAACGGACGGCGACCTCGCCGCGGCGCCCCCGGTCGACGTGCCCGAACCGCCGACGTTCGTGGGCAAGGACGTGCCCGGCCCGGCCCCCGC
>NZ_RAWA01000382.1 GCF_003611675.1 Corallococcus sp. CA053C | reverse complement strand
GGGACGGGTGGGCGGATCCGAGGTGATGGGCGGCACCGTCGTACCCGGACGCGCGACGCCGACGGGCGCGGGTTCGACCTTGCCGGTACAGCCGGCGAGGCCCGCGAACAACCCGGCGGAACAGACGATGGTCGTCAGGGGCAGGCGGAAGCGCATGCGGACTCCTCGTGGGTTCACGGCGCGGGAGGGCGCTCGCGGGTCGGCGGGCAACGGGGAGAGGCGCGTCGTCCATTCCGTCAGGGGAAGGGACGCCACAGCCACCTGGCTGCTGGCCAGTCAGACAGGGAACGTGAATCCGCGCGGTTGGGCGTGGCGCCAGACACCCGCGGATGTGGCGCGGGGTGGGCACCGCGCGCAGAACAGGCTGCTTCCACCGTCAGGAACGACCGACCCGGTCCCCCGTTGCCGAGGGACGACAAGGTCAGCCGTCTCCCCGGAAACGACCACTGAACGGAAGTGCCTGTTCAAACGCGAACCGCGACGACCTCAGGGGGCGGTGGACGACCCGGCGCCGTCGAGCAGCGCATCCAGTTCGCCACACGCCTCCAGCGCATACAGGTCGTCGCACCCGCCGATGTGGCGGCCCGCGATGAAGATCTGCGGCACGGTGTGGCGGCCGCAGCGCTCCTTCATCTCCTCGTGCCGCTGCTCATCGTCGGCGACGTTGAACTTCTGGAACGCGCAGCCCTTCTCCTGGAGCAGGGCCATGGCCTGGCGCGAGTACGGGCAGGTGGGCTTCATGTAGACGATGACATCGGGCATTCACGACCTCCTGCGTCGAAGGGTGGGGACGCCCTATCGCCTCCGCCACCCTGAGAGCGGGCGTCCGCTCTCCTGCCCGTCCGCTCTCCTGCCCGTCCGCTCCTGCTACCGGGCGCCCGAAGCGGGCACCGCCGCGGGAAGCCGCGTGGAGACCTCCTTCGCGCGGTCCCGCAGGTCCCACGCGTACAGCGCGCCCCACTGGAGCGCGGCGGTGGCGACGAACAGCAGCGGCCACAGCGGCGAGTACGGCAGGCGCAGCAGGTAGAGCCCCACGTAGTACACGTAGAACTGGAGCATGAACGCGAGCAGCGAGTGCCGGCCGATGACGCTCGCCATGCGCATGTAGCGCGACAGGTGGCCGGCCTGCTCCGCGCGCATCAAGAGCCCCATCAGCGCGAGCACCGTGCCGCCGTAGAGTGCGACGTAGGCGGGCCCCGGCGGATACTTCTGCGCCTGGGAGGTGAGCGCCATCAGCGTGGTGAAGCCGGCGCCGTGCCACAGGTGGTGCACGGCGATGTGGAGCACCATCAGCCCACCGCCACAGGTGGCGATGCCCAGGCCCACGAATTCGAAGCGCCGCGCCACGCCCTTCGGGTCCGCGCGCCCCCACGTCCCCAGCCACTCCCCGAACATGCTGCCCACCAGGTACACGCCCATCCACGGCACCACCGGAAAGCTGGAGAGCAGCACGGACAGCTCACGCTGGCCGAAAAGGGCCTCCTTGAGGACGCGGGCATAGGCCGCCTCCGGCCACCACGCCAGGCTCACGACCCAGCTCACCGCGAACAGGGCCACGCCCAGTGCCGCGCGCGTCCGGCCGTTCAGCCGCGTCACCACCCAGGGGCCCACGAGCAGCGCCAGCCCGATGGTGTCCGTCACCGGAAGGACGCGCAGCAGGTACAGGGGCGCGTCCGCCCAGAAGCGACACGTGGGGACGATGAGCACGTGGCCCACCGTGAGCAGGAACAGGCCCCGGCGCTGGAGCCGCGTGCGCAGGGGTGGGAAGTCACGGCTGCGCGAATGCAAGAGCCCCAGCATCAGGCCGCTGATGACCATGAAGCCGGGTGTGGCCATCATCGTCAGCAGGTTCATGCGCTCGCGCAGGTGCGCGTGCTCGCCGCCCAGCGGATAGAGATACGCATCCGCGAAGTGCGAAAGGAACACGAGCAACATCACCGTGCCCCGCATGGCATCCACCGCTTCAAGCCGGCTGGACGCGGTCCGCGCCCCCGACATCCGCTCGCGTTCCATCTGATGTCCCTTTCGGAAATGGCGCGCGGCTCTACGGTCTTCCCCCCACCACATGACCGGCTGGTGCCTGTTGGGCGCGCCTACCCACTGGGATACCACTTCATCCGCTCAATAACAAACATCTGGCTGGATAATCCTCACGTCACTGGAATTCTTGTCACGCCAAGGACCCGTCTGGCTTGGGGGTGGGGCCGTGGAAACCCCGTACCCAGGTGCCTGCCGTACAGAGGGGCGAGCAGCGGATTGAGAGGGGTAAAGGCGTTTTGCTAGGTAAGGGCGTATGTCTGACAAACGCCCCGAAATCCTCGCCCCCGCCGGTGACCTGGAGTCGTTGCGTGCCGCCCTCGCCAGTGGCGCGGACGCCGTCTACTTCGGGCTCGACGAGGGTTTCAACGCGCGCGCCCGTGCGGAGAACTTCTCACTGGAGCGACTGCCGGAGACGGTGGGGCTCATCCACCGGGCCGGCGCGCGGGCCTACGTGACGCTGAACACGCTGGTGTTCGAGCCGGAGCTGCCGGTGGTGGAGCACCTGCTGCGCGGGGTGGCTCGGGCGGGTGTGGATGCACTCATCATCCAGGACCCGGCGGTGGCGCTGCTGGCGCGGGCGGTGTGCCCCCAGTTGGAATTGCACGCGTCCACGCAGATGACGCTGTCGAGCGCGGAAGGGGCGCGGTTCGCCACGGGCCTGGGCTTCACGCGGATGGTGGTGCCTCGTGAGCTGTCGGTGGCGGAGATCCGACGGCTCGCGTCACAGACGGACATCGAGCTGGAGGTCTTCATCCACGGCGCGCTCTGCATGTCGTGGAGCGGCCAATGCCTCACGAGCGAGGCGTGGGGTGGGCGGTCCGCCAATCGCGGTCAATGCGCGCAGTCCTGCCGGCTGCCCTATGACCTGGTGGTGGATGGGGAGACGCGCGACCTGGGCGAGGTGAAGTACCTGCTCAGCCCCAAGGACCTGGCGGGCGTGAGGGCGGTGCCGGAGCTGGCGGACATCGGCGTGCACAGCCTGAAGATTGAAGGGCGGCTCAAGGGGCCGCAGTACGTCTCCAGCACCGTGCAGGGCTATCGCCGGTGGCTGGACGGCGTGATGGCGGGGAAGCCCGACGCGGCGCGGCTGGCGAAGGACCTGGCGGAGATGTCGCTGTCGTACAGCCGGGGGTTCTCGCACGGGTTCCTGGCGGGGTCCGACCACCAGACGCTGGTGGAGGGGCGGTTCCCGAAGCACCGGGGGCTGTACCTGGGCCGGGTGCGCGCGGTGGCGGGCAAGGACGTGCTCGTGGTGCCGGATGACCGGCCGTGGACGGGCGCGCTGGGTCTGGGTGATGCGCGGCCGGAGTCCCCGGCGGGCACGGTGTCGGCGCCGCTGGCGGGTGAGCCGGATCCCGCGGACGTGGATCCGCGGCCGGGCATGGGCGTGGTGTTCGACGCGGGCGCGCCCGAGGACAAGCACGAGCCGGGCGGCCCCATCTTCCGCGTGGAGCGCGAGGGCGACGCGTGGGTGCTGGGCTTCGGCCACCCCGGGCCGGACCTGGGCCGCGTGGCGCCGGGGCAGCGCGTGTGGCTGAACAGCGACCCCGCGCTCGCGCGCCGCACGGAGGGGCTGCTCGCGGAAGGAGAGCCCGAGGGCCGCATCCCGCTGTCGCTGTGGGTGTCCGGCGTGGAGGGTTCGCCGCTGCGCGTGCGGATGAGCACGGGGCGGTTCACGCGGGAGGCGGTGGGCACGACGCGGCTCGCGCCTTCGCGCGGCGCGGGCGTGGATGCCGCGCTGATCAAGGACAAGCTGGGCGCGCTGGGCGGGACGGCGTTCCACCTGGCGGAGCTGGAGTGTTCGGGCTTGGCGCCGGGGCTGCACCTGCCGGTGTCGGAGCTGAAGGCGCTGCGGCGGCAGCTGGTGGCGGAGCTGACGCTGGACGTGGAGCAGGGGCCTGCTCGGACCGTGAGCACGGAGGCGGTGGAGCACGGGGTGCGCCAGGGCCTGCTGGCGCGCGTGGCTTCGCGGCCGGTGGAGGCTTCGCCGCGCTTGTTGCCGCTGTGCCGCGATGAGGCGCAGCTGGAGGCGGTCATCGCGGCGGGCTTGGGCGAGGTGGAGCTGGACTGGATGGAGCTGGTGGGGTTGCAGCGCGCGGTGGAGCGGGCGCGCTCGGCGGGGCTGCGTGTCACCATCGCCACCGTGCGCGTGCAGAAGCCGGGCGAGGAGGGCTACGACACGCGCCTGGACCGGCTGCGGCCGGATGCCGTGCTGGTGCGCCACTGGGGCGCGATGATGCACTTCCTGGAGCAGCCGGCGGGGGCGTCCCGGCCGGTGCTGCATGGGGACTTCTCGCTCAACGTCACCAACTCGCTGACGGCGGCGCACCTGCTGGGGCTGGGATTGGACACGCTGACGGTATCGCACGACCTGGATTCGGATCAGCTGTTCGCGCTGCTGGAGAAGGCGCCCGCGCACCGGTTCGCGGTGGCGCTGCACCACCACATCGCGACGTTCCACACCGAGCACTGCGTGTACTCGCACACGCTGTCCAACGGGCGCGACTACAAGGCCTGCGGGCGGCCGTGTGAGAAGCACGCCATCGCGTTGAAGGACCGGCTGGGATTGGAGCATCCGGTCATCGTCGACGTGGGGTGCCGCAACACGGTGTTCAACGCGCAGGCGCAGAGCGCGGCGTCACTGGTGCCTCGGCTCTTGGAGCGCGGCGTGCGGAGGTTCCGCGTGGAGTTCGTGCGCGAGACGCGCGAGGAGGCCGCTCGCGTGCTCACCGCGTATCAGGAGCTGCTCGCGGGCCGGCTGTCGCCCGCGGAGGCCGTGAAGCGCGCGGCCGTGCATGAGCAGTTCGGCGTCACGCGCGGCACCATGCAGGTGCTCAAGCACCCGGCCGCGAACGCGCGTTGAGGTGGTTCAGGCCGCGCGTGCGGGAGGCGCTTCGGCGACGGGGGCCGGGAGGTTCACCGGCTCACCGTCCTCTCCCAGCACCACCGGGGCGATGCCCAGCTTCCGCTCCACGAAGGTGTGGCCCAGGTAGATGAGCGGCGTCAGCCCCACCGCCACCAGCAGCTTCACGGCGTAGGACGTGAGGATGATCTGGATGATGACCTTCTGGGGCAGCACCCCCGTCCACGCGAGGTACTGCACCACCACCGTGTCGATGAGCTGCGACACCACGGTGGAGCCCGTGGCGCGCAGCCACAGCATCCGGTTCTGCGTCGCGCGTTTGATCAGGTTGAAGACCGCGATGTCCGCGAACTGGCCCACCAGGTACGCGACGATCGACGCCATCAGGATGCGCTGCGAGCCGGCGAACACGTTGTTGAACGACCCCGCCACCGTCCCCGAGTAGCCCGCCGCCTCCGTCATCGGCGCCCAGGGAACCCGCACCGCCACGGTGATGAACACGAAGGTGAAGATGGCCATGAAGAAGCCCACCCACGTGACGAACCGCGCGACCCGCTTGCCGTAGAACTCGTTGAGGATGTCCGTGAGCAGGAACGTCACCGGGAACAGCAACATCCCCGCCGACATCACCGCCAACACCGGCCCCAGGTGCACCTCGAACAGCTTCACGCCGATGATGTCGCCCGCCACCAGCGAGGTGACGAACACCGCCGCGAGTACGACGAAGAGCTGAATCCGCCTGTCCAGGTTCATCCGACGTGTCCTTCGTGAGCCCGATCCACCGCGCTCGCGAGCTAATCACAGCCCCGTCGCACCGTCGCCTGGCCGCCCCCCCTCACGGAGCGTGCGGCCTGCGCCTATTCGGCCGGGTAGTACTGCGCGCCCGGCGCGGGCGGCGCCAGTCTTTCTGACGCGTCCGGGACGCCTTCAGCCAGGGGCACGATGCGCGGCCGGTACACGCCCAGCACCGTCTGCTCGGTGGCCGTGGGGTTGTCGTAGCGGTGCGCGAGCCCTCGCGTTCCGTGGAACGCCATGCCCCGCCCCACCGGCTGTCCCTGGAGCAGCAGCCCCGTGCCCAGCACCAGCTCACTCTCCTCCCGGTTCCCATCCACGCGCGGAGGGATGACGCCCCCAGGCTTCACCCGCAGCCGGTACACGCCGTACGTCGCGCCTTCATGGATGACGTCCACGCAGCCGAAGGGCGTCTCTTCCGTCGCGTAGACCATCGCGTCCGCGGCGCGGTGCACCTGGAGCGACGGGATGGCCAGCCCGCCCAAGGCTTCCGGCTTGGTGACCCGCACCGTGGCGGCCTGCACGCGCGCCTGTGCGCCGGCGTCCGTGGGCGGCGCCAGGAGGTAGCGACACACCGCCTCCGCCGCGGACTCCAGCAGCTCGAAGCGGCACGCATCCAGGAGGAAGCGCAGCTCGCCGGCCAGCCGCCCGTAGTGCACCGTGTTCGCCAGCTTCCCGCCCACCGCCGCCTGCCTTGTGTCCAGGAAGAGGGCCACGTCCAGGCGCAGCGGTTGCGGTGTCACGCGCTCGCGGTTGTAGATGCCCACGATGCAGTCCGCCGTGAGCCCGCGAAGCTGCATCACGTCCAGCGGCCGGCCCTGCGCGTCGTTGACGAGCGGGTGGATCAACGGGGCGTCATCGCTCACAGCTGGGCGCTCCTTCCACCATCCACGGCGATGACCTGCCCGGTGAGGTACGGCGCCTCGCGCGCGAGGAAGACGACCGTGCGGGCGATGTCCTCCACGCTGCCCTCGCGGCCCATGGGGATCCGCTGGCGCAGGGCCTCGCGCGTCGCTTCGTCGAAGTCGTCGGGGAAGGCCGCCACTCCGGGTGCGATGGCGTTGACGCGCACGTGCGGCGCCAGCTCCACCGCCAGCGCGCGCGTCAGCATCACCAGCCCGGCCTTGCTCACGGAGTAGTGCGCGTAGTGACTCACCGCCCGCTCCCCACCGATGTCGGTGATGTGCACGACCACCGGCTCCTTCCCCGCGCGCAGGGACGGCAGCAGCGCCTGCGTCAGGAAGAAGGGCGCGTCCAGGTTCACCGCCAGCATCCGGCGGTACGCGGCCCGGGTGATGGAGGCGAAGTCCGTCCGCTCGTAGAGGGCCGCGTTGTGGACGACCACGTCCAGCGCGGGGTGCGCCTGCCGCACCTTCGCGCCCAACGCGTCCACGGCGTCCGGGTCGGAGAGGTCCGCGCTGTACAGCGTGACGTCGCGGCCCAGCGCGCGCAGCTCGTCCGCCAGTGCCTCCAGCGGGCCCACGGAGCGGTTCGCGGCCAGTGCCAGGTCATAGCCGGCGTGGCCCAGCGCGCGAGCCACCGCGCCTCCGATGCGCACGCCCGCGCCCGTGATGAATGCGGTCCCCATATGCGGGTCTGCCTAACAGGCCCGCACCGGAAAGGCACCCGGCGCCTTCACGCACAAAACACCGCGGGGCGACACCTGGAGAACCCCCTCTCCAGGCACCGCCCCGCGTGTCCCCTGCTTGTGTCGTCCCCTGCTTGTGGCTGGCGCTTCGACTACGGGTAGTAGGCCACCGTCATCCAGCGGCGCCCGCTGTACGGGATCCACACCCACTCCGTCACCGCCTGGTAGCCGCCCGCGACGTAGCGCTGGTCGTAGTAGCCCGGCGTGCAGCGCACGTGGCGGCCGTGGCGGCCACGGGACACGCACTGCTCGGGGACCCAGACCTGCTCGTAGCGCGCCGGCACCCAGTGCTCCACCGTCTGCAGCTCGTAGCGGCCCCGCGAGTCCACCGGGCGCGGCATCGGACGGGCGTTGCAGTTCGGGCCGCGGCAGCCCACGTAGCGGCGGGTCCGCTCGTCGTCATCGTGGTAGCGGAACGCCTGGGACTCCCGCGGCGCTTCCCAGCCGCCCTGGTTGTTGTCGCGGCTCCAGCGTGCATCCGCTTCGGTCGGGCGACCGCGCGAATCCGCCGCGAACGCCGTGGAGGAACCGAGCAGCAGTGCACCGAAGGCCAGGGTCGAGAGTGCGAGCTTGAAAGCCATGTCTTCCATCCTCCGTTGTGTTGCTTGTCCTGACTGACGGGCCCCCCGCCGGAACATTCAAAGCCGGTCGGGTCCCCCGGGCCCCAGTCCCCCTTTCTCCGGGTGGCGCGCCGGGTGGGATGTGGGTACACCTGGGCGCATGTTCCACCGCGATGGCCCCACCCTCCGGGAGTTGGCCCGGCAGGCGCTCACCTCCGTCGAGCAGGGGTATGACCTGCTCGCGCCCAAGTTCGAGCACACCCCGTTCCGCACGCCGGATCCGCTGCTCAAGGCCGCGTTCGCCCAGGTGGGCCCGCCCGGAAGCGTGGGCACCGCGCTGGACGTGTGCTGCGGCACCGGCGCCGCGATGCGTGTGCTGCGCCCGCTGTGCCGCGACCGCGTCGTCGGGTTCGACCTGAGCCAGGGGATGCTGGACGAGGCGCGGCGACGGCTGGGGGACGCGCCCGGCACGGCGGCGCTGGACTTCGTGCGGGGCGACGCGCTGGCGCTGCCCTTCAAGGCGGAGTTCGACCTCGTCACCAGCTTCGGCGCCTTCGGTCACATCCTGGAGGAGGACGAGCCGCGCCTCGTGCAGGGCATCGCGCGCGCGCTGAAGCCCGGAGGGCGCTTCGTCTTCGTCACCGGTCAGCCGCCGTCCGCGCTGAACCCCGGCTACTGGGTGGCGAAGGGCTTCAACGCGGCCATGCGCGTGCGCAACGCGCTCTGGAAGCCGCCGTTCGTCATGTACTACCTGACGTTCCTCGTGCCCCGGGCCCGCGCCCTGCTGGAGGCGGAGGGGTTCGACGTCGAGGTGCGCGAGGGCGGCATGCCGAAGCCCTTCGGCGGCCTCGTCACCGTCATCGCCACGAAGCGTTGAGCGCCGCTCACGGTCACGGACCCGGCGCGGCAGTTTCGGGCTCCCCGTACTCCACCGCGAGCAGCTCGTACTCCACCGGGCCGCGTGGCCGCTCCACCGTGACGACCTCGCCGGCTTCCTTGCCCAGCAGCGCGCGCGCCAGCGGGGACTCCACGCTCAAGCGCCCCGCCTTCACGTCCGCCTCGTCCGGTCCGACGATGCGGTAGCGCATGCGCTCGCCCTCCTCGTCCTCCAGCACCACCCACGCGCCGAAGAAGACACGCCCCGCACGCGACGGATCCGGCTCCACCACCCGCACCTCTTCCAGGATGGCGGAGAGCTCGCGGGCCCGGCGCTCCCGCTCGCGCTTGCGGACGCCCGCTTCCAGCTCCGGCCAATCACCGGCGCTCGGATCCGGCCCCTGCAACGAGAGCCACTCCTCCTGGAGCGCACGGTGGCCTTCGGGCGTGATGTAGCGCTGCTCCACCGACGCCGACCGGGGGCGCGCGGGGGTCAGCCCCTCGTCGCCGCCCCCATCTTCCTTCGTGAACGCCTTGGACATGGGCCGCTCCCTCCTCCCAGGAAATTTCTCAACGTTTCCCGGGATTTGCAGGAGGGGCACGCTCCCCTGCCTGCTTCACGGGGGCGTGACCGGGAGCGGGTGCGGCTCAAGGCGGGATGACTTCAGACGCCTGCGTCGGTGGCCATCGGGGCCGCGGTCTCGCTGGGAGACGCGGGCGCCACGGGCGTCGTCTCGGGCGTGGTGCTGGAG
>NZ_RAWA01000381.1 GCF_003611675.1 Corallococcus sp. CA053C | reverse complement strand
GCGGTGCTGCGGCGGCTGCCGTCGGAGCAGGTGGAGCCGGTGCTGCGCGCCTTCTCCGTCTACTTCCAGCTCGTCAACCTGGCGGAGCAGCACCACCGCATCCGCCGCGCGAGGGCCCACGCGGGCCCCACCGCCACCCGGCCCCAGCGGGGCTCACTGGAGGCGACGCTCCAGACGCTGAAGGACGCGGGCGTGAGCGCGGAGAAGGTGCGCGAGACGCTGGGGACGCTGAAGGTGACGCTGACCTTCACCGCCCACCCGACGCAGGCCGTGCGGCGCACGCTCCTGGAGAAGCTCTACCGGCTGGCGCAGCTGCTGGAGGAGCGCGACCGGTGCGCGCTCACCTCGCGCGAGTCCGCGGAGAACCTCACGTCCATGCGCGAGGAGATCACCGCGCTCTGGCAGACGGACGAGCTGCGCCGCGAGCGCCCCACCGTGGGCGACGAGGTGAAGAACGTCCACTGGTACGTGGCGGAGATGCTGGCGGAGCCCGTGTCCCGGCTGCCGGAGGCGCTGGACTGGGCCTTCGAGCGCGCCTACGGCGAGCCGCTGGGCGCGCTGGACACCCCCGTGCGCGTGCACTCGTGGGTGGGCGGCGACATGGACGGCAACCCGCTGGTGACGCCGGAGGTGTTCGCGGACACGCTGCGCGCGCACCGCGCCCGGGGCCTGCGGCTGCTCCTGCGCGACGTGGAGCGGCTGGGCGGGATGCTGTCGCAGTCGGAGCGGCACGCGCGCCCCACGCAGGAATTGGAGCGCTCGCTGGAGGACGACGCGAAGGCGTTGCCGGACGTGGCGAAGCAGCAGGGGCCGCGCACGTCGGGCGAGCCGTGGCGCCGCAAGCTGCGCTTCATGGAGGAGCGGCTGACGCTGGCGCTGCGGCACGTGCTGGCCCGGCGTGAGGGCCAGCCGTCCACGCTGGCGCCCGGGGCCTACCGTTCCCCGGAGGCGCTGGGCGACGACCTGGCGGTGCTGGAGCGCTCGCTGTTCGCGGCCCGCGCGGAGACCGCGGGCCTGCGCGAGGTGCGCCGCATGTCCGAGCGCGTCCGCGCGCTGGGCCTGGGCCTGGGCGAGCTGGAGGTGCGCGCGCCCGCGGAGGACGCGGTGAGCGCGGCGGCCTCCATCGCCGGAGGGCCTCCTCCGTCGGAGGGCGGAGCGCGGCTGCTGGCGGTGCTCCAGAAGCTGCGCGAAGGGCAGGACGAAGGCGGCGAGTCCGTCTGCCGCACGCTCATCCTCTCCATGGCCTCCACCGCGGAGGACGTGCTGGCGGCGTTCCAGTGCCTGAAGCACGCGGGCCTCTGGGACGCGGAGCGGCAGTGCGCCACCGTGGACGTGGCGCCGCTCTTCGAACAGCTGGGCGCGCTGGACGCGGGCCCGGACGTGCTGCGCGCGCTGTTCGCCCACGCGGAGTACCGCCAGCACCTGCGGGGCCGGGGCGTGCAGGAGGTGATGGTGGGCTACAGCGACTCCGGCAAGGAGGTGGGCCTGCTCGCCGCGAGCGCCGCGCTGTACCGCGCCCAGGTGGCGCTCACCCACGTGGCGGACGAGCACGACGTGCCCCTGCGCCTGTTCCACGGCCGCGGCGAGACGGTGGCGCGCGGCGGCGGCCCCGCCCAGACGGCCATCCTCGCGCTGCCGCCGGGCACGGTGGCCGGGGCCTACAAGGCCACCGAACAGGGCGAGGCGATGGACCACAAGTACGCGCGCCCGGAGCTCGCGCAGCGCACGCTGGAGCTGGTGGTGGGCGGCGTGCTGCTGCACACGCTCGATGCGCAGCCGCGTCCGTCGCCGGAGGACGAGACGGCCTTCCGCGCCGCGTTCGACGTGCTCGCGGAGGCCGGCCGCAAGGCGTACCGGGGGCTCGTGTGGGACGACCCGCGCTTCGTGGAGTTCTTCATGACGGGCACGCCGGTGGAGGAGATCGCCGCGCTGCCCATCGGCTCGCGCCCCAGCAAGCGCAAGGCGGGGGGCCTGGAGACGCTGCGCGCGATTCCGTGGAGCTTCGCCTGGACGCAGACGCGCGCCATCGTCCCGGGCTGGTACGGCGTGGGCGCGGCGCTGGAGGAGTACGGGGCCACGCCCGAGGGCGCGGCGTTGTTGCAGCGCATGTACAGGGAATGGCCCTTCTTCCACACGGTCATCGACAACGTGACCATGGTGCTGGCGAAGACGGACATGGCCATCGCGGCGCGGTACGCGAAGCTGGCCCCCGCGTCCACGCGGCCCCTGTGGCTGCGCATCCAGCAGGAGCACGCGCGCACGCGCCGCGCGGTGAAGACGCTGACGGGGGAGGGGAAGCTGCTCGACAACAACCCCCAGCTCCAGCGGAGCATCGCGCTGCGCAACCCCTACGTGGACCCCATGTCCTTCCTCCAGGTGGAGCTGCTCAAGCGCAAGCGGGACGGCGACACGGCCTGCGACCGGCCGCTCCTCCTGGCGCTCAACGGCATCGCTGCGGGCATGCGCAACACCGGTTAAGAGAACAGACACAGAAGGCAGCACCTGGCAGCGAGGAGACCGAGGGATGGCCCAGGAGACGTTCACCGTCGAGGAGATCAACCCGAAGCACGGCTTCGCGCGCCTGCGCCCGGACATGGACCCGGGCACGGGGCAGGTCCACACCGCGCTCTACCCGGATCCGGAGTTCACGAACGCGCCGCCCTTCCAGTTGCGCAAGGGGGACCGCGTGTCCGGCGTGCGGCGGGGCCAGACGGTGTCGGAGGTCTCCTGGGTGGAGCGCGTGGAGCCGCCGTGGGCGGAGGTGGAGCGCGTGGCGGAGCTGCTCGCGCTCCTGGAGCGCTGGGAGATCCGCGTCCCCTTCGAGGCCCGCGTCCTCGCGGAGCACGCCTGGCGCGACAGCAAGGAGAACCCCCTGCGCGACGAGCTCCAGGCGCAGCTGCCCACGTTTTTCGACTTCGAGGGCGCGCATCCCTTCGAGGACCCGACGCTGCTGGAGCGGCTGTCCGCCGCGATGCAGCCGTACCTGCCGGGCTTCTCCGTGCAGCCGGTGCAGGGGCAGCCCGCCGTGCGCGTGGAGCCCGGGAGCGTGGAGATTGTCGCCGGGGTGGGGAGCTGGGACATCCCGCAGCCCACCTTCGCCCCGATGATCGCGGAGGTGAACGCGAGGCTCGCCGCGGTCCAGGCCCCGGTCCGCTGGGTGCCCACCCGCGAGGACTGGATGCTGGCGCCCCCCGCGCTGGCCGCGCTCCTCCAGAAGCACGGCCTGCTCGAAGGCACCGCGATCCCCGCGTAGGGGGACTGCGCGGAGGCCCTACTTGCCGTAGGAGCCGCTGCGCACGTCCACCAGGACGCCGTTGCGGAAGATGGCCGTCTGCATGAGGCGGTGGGGCCCGAAGTTATAGGTCCACTCCTCGATGGTGACCGAGGACGCGACCTCCTGGGAGACCTCCTCCGTGCGGTCGGGGTTGCGCACCTTGACCTTGTTGCTGATGACCTCCGTGCGGCTCTCCTTCGTCATGGGCTCGCCGCACTTCATCAGCGTGTCCGACTTGGAGGCGCCCTCGGAGACAAGCTTGCTGTCGCAGCGCAGCGCGGAGGCGTGGACGAGCGAGGGCAGGGCGAGGCAGGCGACGACGAGGCTGGCGGACAGGGCACGCATGACGGCTCCGTGAAGGAAAAGGCTCGGGGGCACCGCACGGACGCGGAGGCCCCGAACCTATTCAATCCCGAAACGGTTTTTCACGACTACAGGCCGCCCTTCTCCTTGAGCACGCGCACCACCTCGTTGGCCATCACGCGGTGGCCCTGCGCGGACGGGTGGATGCCGTCCACCTCCAGCCCGTCCAGGAAGAGGTCCACGTTGCCCGGCTGCCGCGTCACCGCCTCCAGGTCGATGACCTCCGCGCGCGTCTGTCCGCGGATCCACGCGTTGAATTCGTGGCGTTGCGCCTTCACCTCTTCGTAGCTGCCGTAGTTCGTCTTCTCCTTGGGCAGCAGCGTGCTCACCCACAGCCGGCACCGGGGCTGGAGCTGATCGAAGAGCTCGGTCATCCGCTGCTCCAGCTTCGCCACCGTCAGGTCGCTCGCCAGGTCGTTGGTGCCCAGCAGCACGATGCAGTCGGTGAAGCCCTGCATCGCGAGCACCTCCTGCGGCAGCTGGGCGTTCGCGTCGAAGAAGCCCTGGCCGGACGCGCCCGAGTTCACCACCGGCACCCCGAGCTGCGCCTCCACCAGGGCCGGCCACGCGTTGCGCGTGTCGTTCTTGGTGTCCATGTAGCCTTCGGTGATGCTGTCCCCGATGGTCACGAAGGCCCGGCCCGGCGCGCCCTCCACGTCCACCGTGGCCACGGCGATGGCCTTCTCCCATTCCTGTCCACCCAGCGCCCCTTGCGTCGTCGCGTACGCCCCGGAGCGCGCGTAGCTGCCCGGGAACGCGTCGATGGTGCTCTGGCCCATGGAGCCCTGGGCCTCGAAGGAGAGGGCCACCTCGTCCCGGAACCCCACCGGGAACGTCACCGGATCCGACGTCACCAGCGTGCGCGTGCCCGTGGTGAACCCTGGCTTGCCGCTGAAGGTGAGGGCCACCGGCGCGGAGGCCAGCGCACCGCCGGGACCCGCCTTGGCCACCGTGGCCCGCTGCAACGTCATGGCCCCGTCGCCCGAACGGAACGTGACGCGCACCCTGGCGCCCGTGCGCCCCACGGGGACCCGCAGGCGGTAGGTGGTGACGCTTCCCGCATAACCCGAGCCCCGGAGCGCCTGATGGAAGCCGGGCTGGAACGCCACGGGCGCGGGCGCCACGGGCGGCGTGGCCTGCACCTTGCGGCCGTCGTGCAGCGTCAACGTGGGCGCCGCCTCCACGGACTGCGTGGGCGCGGGCGCGGTGACCTCCGCGTCCGACCGGCCTGGACCGGAGGAGAGCGGTGCCCCGTCGCTGTCATCGATGCCACCACACCCCGCCAACAGGCCCAGGGCACCTACCCAGCTCCAGCGCAGCGCCTTCCTCACACCCATACCCGCACCCTCCTGGCGCAAGACAATGTGCACGACCTGCTTCCCTGGCGACCGCGGGATTCATGGATCGCGCCAGGGGCTCGGTGGCCCAGGAGGCTGATCGGGCGGAAGCGGCGGCGGAGGACTTCCAGCGCAAGGGTGCGCCACGGGTGCTCCCGGCCTGGAGCACGCTCCTCAAGGGGTGGAAACCTTCCCCCCGTGGGCAAAACCGTCGCCCTCCGCGGAGGCTCGGAGCTCGGAGGTCGGAGGGCGACCGCCGCGGCTCACGGGACGCAGGCGCCCACGTCCCCGTTGTGGGTGATGGCCCGGCAGGTGCCGCCGCTCGCGCAGTCGGGCGAGCCCGAAGGGAAGCGACACAGTGTCCGGCAATTGCCAGTGCCCCCGGAGACCACACAAGTGCTTCCCGGTGAACACTGGTTGCTGAATTCGCACGCGGCGCCCGGAGCCAGCGTGCCGCTGCCCGCGCAGACCGGACCGTTGGAGGCGGGATAGCAGCCCAGCGGACTCTCACAGTCCTGGCTGAACGCGTTGCACTGCGCGGAAGGAGGGCCGCACACCAGCGGCAGCTCCTGCGTGCCGGCCAGGCGCAGCACCGTGTTGCAGTCACCGGAGGCGCAGTCGGACGTCGCGTGGCACAGCTTCCGGCAGAAGAAGCCGGTGCCCCCGTCGGAGAGCCCCTCGTCCTTGCAGTACAGGCCCGCGGCGCAGCTGTCGTAGCTCTGACCCGGCGGGAGTGATTCGGCCAGCGTGCACGGCGCGCCCTCGGTGGCGGTGCCCGCGGCCACGCACTGCCGCTGCGTATCGCCTGCATCCAGCCGCACGTAGGTGCAGCGCTGTCCGGACGCGCAGCCCTGCCGCACCGGATCACACGCGCCCTCGAAGCAGCGGCTGCCCGTGCCGCCATCCGTCAGGTCCGTGTAGAGACAGCTCTGGCCCGCGGCGCAGCCCTCCTGCTTCACCACGTTGCAGGTGAAGTCCGAACGACCCCCGCCGCCGTCACCGCCATCGACAGTCCCGGAATCACCGGCATCCACCCCGGAATCCACGGCTGTCCCCGCATCAGCCGGGGGCTTGAGCGTCTCTCCGTCGTCGCAACCCGCCACCCACAAGCCCATCAACAGGGCACCACCCAACAACACGAGACGCGCGGCCATCCGGAAACTCCTGGCGTGGAAGTAATCTGGGACTTACACGAGCCGTTCCACCTCTCGGGGCCTCTTGAACCGGGCCTGGAAACCAGCCGACACTTCGGGTCACAGGACCGAGGGGGTCAGGGTGCGCATGAACACGAAGTTGGATGAGCCAATCGAACCAGACCCGTACTTGAACCGTCGCGCGGAGGAGCGCGTGGCGGCGCGGTTCGAGGTGCGCTTCGAGCAGGCCGAGGACGCGGCGCGCGCGCTGCGGGCCTACTCCCTCAACCTGTCCGCGGGAGGACTGTGCCTGCGCACGCGCAAGTCCTACGACGTGGGCGCGCAGGTGCGGCTGGCCATGTCGGTGGACGGCGAGGAGTTCCACCTCACCGGCGTCATCGCCTGGGTGCGCGACGAGGCGGAGGCCATCGGCGTGCGCTTCATCGACGTGAGCGAAGAGGACCACGAGCGCCTGCGCCGCGTCATCGCGAGCTTCCGGCGCCGCTGAAGCAACAGGCGCCGGCCGCGAGCCCCTGGCCACGAGCCGGGGCGCGGTGACGGCGCCCCTCATCGCACTACCGCTTCACTACAGCTTCGTCTCGCTGTCCGCGTGGCGGAACACGCCGGAGTCGCCCTCGACGTAGCCGCAGGCCTTGTAGAAGGCGCGCGTCTCATCGGTGACGTTGAGCGGGGCGATGAGCTGGAGCTGCTTCACGCTCAGCACCTTGCCGCGCTGGGCCACCTGGGCGAGCAGCGCCCGGCCCACGCCACGGCGGCGCCAGCCCTCGGACACGACGAGCTCGTCCACGGTGGCCACGCGCCCGCGCAGCCGCAGCTGGGGACGGTGGGAGAAGGACACCATGCCCACCGCGCGGTCCTGCGGGTCGCCGGCCACGAAGATTTCAATCTCCGGATGGCTGATGACCCAGTGCACGGTCTGCTGGTCGGTACCATTGGGATAGCCCAGCTCGCGCAGGAGCAGTGCCATGACCTCGGCATCACCTCGACGCGCGCGGCGGATGCGGAAGGCGTTGGCGTCGGGAGCAGGGGTCATGGTGCGGACAATGGGCTGGGACAAGGCATTCGCGATACTAGCGACAGGGCCGTCGGACCTCCAAAGAGGAACGACGGCCCCGGAAAGATCTTCAGGCGCGAAAGCAGGGACGCGCCGTGTGGGTAGGCCCCGTCAGGGCTGCTCGCCGGCCAGCGAGCGCACGGCGGCGGTGATGTCCGCCTGCTGCGGCACGGACGCCAGCTCCAGCGCGTCCGCCAGGCCGATGCCCGGGATGAACTTGCCCGCCACCAGCCGGGGCGGCGCGAGCAGCGAGTAGAACAGCTCCTCCACCGTGCGGCGCACCAGGTGCTCTCCGAAGTTCGTCACCTCGGTGTCCTCGTTCACGTACAGGACGCGGCCCGTCTTCTGGACGGAGGCCTTGATGAGCTCCCAGTCGTAGGGCCACAGCGAGCGCAGGTCGATGACCTCCGCGCTGATGCCCTCTTCCGCGAGCGTCGCGGCCGCCTTCGCGCACAGGGGCAGGGTGCGGCCATAGCTGACCACGGTGACCTGTGTGCCCTCGCGGACGATCTTGCCCTTGCCGATGGGCACCGCGTACGCCTCCAGCGCCGGCCACTGGGGCTTCCACTGCGAGCGGTCCCCCAGCGGCGCGTCGATGAGCTTCGACAGCGCGCGGTCGTCCTCGGGCTCACCGGGGATGCGCTCGTCGCCCTTCACGCGCAACAGCGCCTTGGGTTCCAGGAACATCACCGGGTTCGGATCCTGGCACGCGGAGATGAGCAGGCCGTACGCGTCCAGCGGGGTGGAGGGCATCACCACCTTCCAGCCGGGGATGTGCGTCATCGTCGCGTCGAAGGAATGCGAGTGGTACATGGACCCGCGGATGCCGCTGCCCACGGGCGTGCGCACCACCATGGGCAGGTTCCAGTCACCGTTCGTCGCCCAGTGCGTGTTGCCCGCGATCTTCAGCAGGTCGATGGTGTTGTAGATGTAGTCGCAGAACTGGATCTCCGCGACCGGCCGGTTGCCCGCCATCGCGAGGCCCATGGCCGCGCCGATGATGCCGCGCTCGTCCAGGGGGCTGTTCCACGTCGTCTTCAGGCCCTGCGTGCAGGTGAAGACGCCGCCCAGCGGGGCGCCCACGTCCTCGCCGAAGATGTCGGTGACGCCCAGGTTCTCCTCGGCGTAGTGCAGGGCCATGCGGATGGCCTGTGCCATGTTCGCCATGGTTAGTTCTTCTCCGCGTAGATGTGGTTCCAGATGGAGTCGCCGGTGGGCTGCGGTTCGTCGCGCACGGTGCGCGCCGCGGCCGCCAGCTCCTCGCTGTAGCGGTTGCGCACGTCGTCCATCAGCTCCCGGCTGAGGACGCCTTCCTGCTCCAGCCGCGCCTCGAACAGGCGCAGGCAGTCCTGCTCCTCGTTCACGAAGTTGGCGCCGGACGCGGACGAGTGCCCGTACAGGCGCGACACCCGCGCTTCGATGAAGAACGGCTTGCGCTCCTTGCGCACGTACTCCATCGCCGCCTGGAGCTCCTGGTAGGACTCCACCGGATCATTGCCGTTGATGGTCTTCGCCGGGATGTTGAAGGCGCGCGCGCGGTCGCTGATGTTCGTCTCGCCGTGCTGGCCGTCCGACGTGGTGGAGATGCCCCACTTGTTGTTGGTGACGATGATCAGGATGGGCAGCGGGTTGGCCGGACGGCTGCTCCACACGAGGCAGGTGGGGAAGTCGCCCTCGGCCGTGCCCGCGTCGCCGCCCGTCACGATGGTGATGCCCTCGCCGCCGTGGCGCTTCTGCGCCATCGCCGTGCCCGGCGCGATGGAGTACTGCACCTCGATGGGCGACGTGATGGGCGCGATGTTCTTCGCGCGCCGGGTGAAGTGCCCCGCGAAGTTGCGGCCGCCGGAGTAGGGGTCCGTGGCCGTGTTCTTCATCTGCCGCAGCGCCCCGATGGGCTCCTCGCCCATGGCCAGCAGCGTCGCGGACTGGCGGTAGTGCCCGTGCAGGAAGTCGTAGTCCAGGCCCTGGCCCACCTTCATCAGCAGGCCCAGGGGGACGTTGAACGCCTCCTCACCCGGACCGCCAATCCAGAAGTAGCCGTGGCCCTGCTTGTACATCTGGATGAGGCGCTCCTCGAGGACGCGCGCCTTCACCATCAGATCGTGGATGCGGATGAGCTGCTCTCGGGCGAGCGAAAGCGGCGCGGAGTTTTCTTTGATCAGACGGGGCCGTGACACGCGCGGAGGACCTCTGAAGGGGAAATGGGAGGCCCCTATACTCCGAACGCGGGCCTCCGACTCAAGGACCCTGAGCGGTCCGGTGTTCGCCGTTCCGCGTTGAGGCCCCGGTGGCGCGGCGCGGCAATGAGCAGAACTCATCCATGGCCCCTCCATGTCCCATGACTGGCCGGTCGTCCGGGGGGCAGGGGACAGGGCGCCCAGGGG
>NZ_RAWA01000380.1 GCF_003611675.1 Corallococcus sp. CA053C | reverse complement strand
GAGATGGAGAGCGGGACGGGCAGGTCGCCCCGCGCGGCCGGCAGCTCCAAGGGGATGGAAGCGGAGTACCCGCCGGACGCATTCACCGACCCCGGCTCGGTGCCGGTGTCCGAAGCACGTCCCGCGTAGTGGCCACCCGTGGGTGCCAGCTGCGCCTCGCCCAGGCCCGGCCACACCGCTGCGACAAGAACCACGGCGAAACACAGCCACCGGCTCCGAGACATCCCATTCATTGTGTACCCCCTCAGGTACGCCCTACACGTTCGCCGTTGCCGACGACCCCAGGGGGCTAATAAGGGAAAAACGGATTAATTGGAAGGCCCCTGCCGCGCGTCGCAATCCCTGTCATGACGCACGGGGATGTTTCAGGGGGGATTCAGGCAGGCAGGGCGCGGGGAAGGGCCTGGGCCCGGGCCAGGTCGCGCGCCAGCTCCGCCTCCCGCGCCTGTCTTTGGGCGGGCGAGGTGAAGGCAATGGCTGCCAGGGATTCCACCGCGGCGGCGGTGATGCGGTCCACGCCGTCGCGGGAGAGGACGCCCGCGTGGAAGGCCTCCACCGCCGCGCCGACATACGTGTCGAAGAAGAAGACATGCTGCGCGCGCCACTCCTCGCGCTTCGGCTCCGGCGTCGCCACCACGTCGTGGATGAACACGGCGCGCACCGCCTGGGGTTGGGCCGCGCGCATCCTCGCGCCGAACTCCACGTCGCCCTGGCCGCTGTCGCCCACGAAGACGAAGCCGTACTCGGGGAAGAGGCGGGCGTAGCGCTCGAAGTTGTCGAACTTCTTCTGCGCGATGCGCGTGTTGCCCACGAGGTAGAAGAAGCTGCCGGACAGCATCACCGCCAGCGGCACACCGCGCTCGCGCAGCGACTCCAGCGTGGCGTTCTCGATGAGGCCCAGCGGATCCTGCGGCCGGGCGCTCACGAACGTGAGGTCCCCCGCGCGGCCCGGGATGATGCCCGGTCCCCGGTCCAGCTCCTGGTAGAACGCGAGCACGCCCGGGTACACCGTCTTCTTCGGGTAGCGCGCGTCCACCCAGTTGGCGAAGAACGTGTCGTCGATGTCGCTCAAGATCTTGTTCTCGCCGCTGGGGACGGCGTCCGCTTCGCGCTGGAAGTGGCCGAGCAGCTCCGCGCGCAGGGCCGCGTCATCCACGTCGTCGAAGAGCAGGTGTTGCAGGTCGTGGTACTCGCCGCCTCCGTCGAGCAGGTTCTTGAACGCGGTCAGCTCCCGGCCCTTGAGCCCGAGGAACAGGTCGCGCAGCCGCCGCTCGGCCTGGGAGTGCGTGGCGCCCCGCTGGAGCGCGGTGGCCAGCGACGCGCGCACCGGTAGGGACAGCTCCGGGGCCCGGTGCGTGCACAAGAGCTCCAACAGCTCCGTGTGGTGATCCGGGCCCACCAGCCGGTCGTCCAGGTCCGACAGCAGGCGCACGAGGTCCACGTTGGACAGGAGGAAGTTCAGCTCCTCGCCGGTGGTGCCCTTCAACAGGTCCAGGATGCGGCGCTCGTCGTCCCGGTCCGTGTGGCCGGTCATGTCCCGGCGCAGCGCCTGGAGCTTCGTCGTCGCGATGGACAGGTCCATGTCGCTTCTCCCGGAGCGCGCCCGGCGTGGGCCCGCGGACCGCGGAGCCTACGCGGCCCCACCCGGGGCCAGCCACCCCCCGTGACATGGCTGGCGGTTCCTGCTTCCCTTCGCCGCATGATTTCGTCTTCCCCCTTCGTGCCCCTGGCCCTGCGACCCGACGAGGTCCACGTGTGGCTCGTCGAGCCCGAGCGCATCGACGACCCCCGGCTGCTGGCGGCCTACCTGCCCCTCCTGGACGTCGGTGAGCGCGAGCGGCAGCGGCGCTTCCACTTCGAGCGCCACCAGCGCCAGTTCCTCGTGTCGCACGCGCTGGTGCGGCTGACCCTGTCGCGCTACGCGCCCGTCGCCCCGGAGTCATGGCGCTTCGTCCCGAACGAGTACGGGCGCCCCGCCATCGTCGGCCCGGAAGGGCAGTGGCTGCGCTTCAACCTGAGCCACACCGACGGCATGGCGCTGGTCGCGGTGGGCCGGGACGCGGACCTGGGCGCGGACATCGAGGACGCCCAGCGGCCGGGGGAGACGGTGGAGATCGCGGACCACTACTTCGCGCTCTCGGAGGTGAAGGCCCTGCGCGCCCTGCCCAAGGAGCGCCAGCAGGAGCGCTTCTTCGAGTACTGGACCCTGAAGGAGGCGTACATCAAGGCGCGCGGCGCGGGCATGTCGCTGCCGTTGGATCAGTTCGCCTTCGACCTGCTGCCGGGCCAGATGCCCCGCATCACCTTCGACCCCCGGATGGGGGACGTGCCGGACGTGTGGCAGTTCGTGCAGCACAAGCCGTCCGAGCGCCACCAGGCGGCGGTGGCCTTCCGAAGGCCGCGCGGCGGGCCGCTCACCGTGCGCTGGCAGCACACCGTGCCGCTCGCCGGGGACGCTCCGCCGCGCATCGTGACCGTCTAGCGGACGGGGGCCATCCAGCGCGTCAGGTCCTCGCGCACGGCGGCCAGGACCGGCGGCCCGTGGGTGCGGATGAAGAAGTGGCCGCCCTCGAACTGGCGGATGCGCACCTCGGCGGTGGACTCCGCGCGCCAGTGCTCCATCAGGTCCATGCCCACGTGCTTGTCCGCCTTGCCGCCGTAGACGGACAGCGGGATGTCCAGCGGAGAGGCGTCCGCGCCGTTCTCCGACCAGGCCAGGGCGAAGTCCGCGCGCAGCGTGGGCAGGATGAGCTCCAGCAGCTCCTTGTGCTGGAGGACCTCCTCGGGCGTGCCGTCGTACTCGCGCAGCTTCGCGATGAAGCCCGGGTCGTCCAGCTCGTGGATGGGCTCCCGCTCGTTGTGGGAGGGCGGCGGCGCCGCGGCCGCGATGAAGCCCAGCGGCCGGGGTCCTCCCTGGCTGCGCAGCCTGCGGCAGACCTCCAGGCTGATGCGCGCACCCATGCTGTAGCCGAACAGCGCGAAGGGCCGGTCCATCAGCGGCGTCAGCACCGGCATCAGCACGTCCAGCAGCGCCGGCAGCGACTTGTAGGCGGGCTCCATCAGGCGCCGCTCGCGGCCGGGCAGCTGCACCGCGCACAGCTCCACGCCCGTGGGGAGCGCGTTCGCCCAGGGCGTGTAGATGGCCGCGCTCCCACCCGCGAACGGCAGGCAGAACAGGCGCAGCCGTGGCTCCGGCAGCGGCTTGCGGGACGGAAACCAGCGATCAAGGACAGGGGGAGTCGGTGGGGTCGCCATGGGGCGGCCGTCTATACCATGCGCCGCTCCCACGGAACGCCTTCCCGCACGCACGGTGAAGCCCCTGGCCTCACTCCTGGGGCGTGGCGGTGAGACAGCCATCCTGCCGGGTGGGGTGGTCATGTTTCATGGCCCGCTCCCGCATGTCGCATCCGGTGTGTCTCACCCCGGGCGCTACGGAAAACTTTCATGGCCACGGTTGGGTGGAAACCCGGTTGTGCTACCTTCCGCGCCCGTGAGCTACGAGCTTTCACATCTTGAGGCGCTGGAAGCCGAGTCCATCTTCATCATCCGGGAAGTCGCGGCGGAGCTGGACCGGCCCGTGCTGCTCTTCTCCGGTGGCAAGGACTCCGCGGTGATGTTGCACCTGGCGGTGAAGGCCTTCTGGCCGGCGCCGCTGCCGTTTCCACTGATGCACGTGGACACGGGGCACAACTTCCCGGAGGTCCTCCAATACCGCGACCAACGCGTGGCGGAGCTGGGGGCGCGGCTCATCGTCGCGTCCGTGCAGGAGGCCATCGACGCGGGGCGGGTGACGGAGGAGAAGGGCCCGCGCGCGTCGCGCAACCGCCTGCAGACGCAGCCGCTCCTGGAGGCCATCGAGAAGAACGGCTTCAACGCCGTCTTCGGCGGCGCGCGGCGCGACGAGGAGAAGGCCCGCGCGAAGGAGCGCGTGTATTCCTTCCGCGACGAGTTCGGCCAGTGGGATCCGAAGAACCAGCGGCCGGAGCTGTGGGGCCTGTACAACGGCCGCCACCGTCGGGGTGAGCACCTGCGCGTCTTCCCGCTGTCCAACTGGACCGAGCTGGACATCTGGCAGTACATCGGCCGGGAGAACGTGGCGCTGCCGTCCATCTACTACACGCACCGGCGCGAGGTGTTCCGCCGCGACGGCATGCTGATGGCGTGGTCGCCGTTCCTGCAGACGATGCCCGGCGAGCAGGTGACGACGGAGACGGTCCGCTTCCGCACCGTGGGCGACATGACGTGCACCGCGTGCGTGGAGTCCACCGCGGCGACGGTGGAGCAGGTCATCGCGGAGGTGACCGCGTCGCGCGTCACCGAGCGCGGGGCCAGCCGCACGGATGACAAGTTCAGTGATACGGCGATGGAAGACCGCAAGCGCGAGGGATACTTCTAGTGGAACTGCTGAGATTCGCGACCGCGGGCTCCGTGGATGACGGCAAGAGCACCCTCATCGGGCGGCTGCTGTTCGACACGAAGTCCATCCTCGAGGACCAGCTCGCCGCCGTGGAGCGCACCAGCCATGCGCGCGGGGACGAGTACGTCAACCTGGCGCTGCTCCTGGACGGGCTCAAGGCCGAGCGCGAGCAGGGCATCACCATCGACGTGGCGTACCGCTACTTCTCCACGGTGAAGCGCAAGTTCATCATCGCGGACACGCCGGGACACCTGCAGTACACGCGCAACATGGTGACGGGCGCGTCCACGGCGGACCTGGCGCTCATCCTGGTGGACGCGCGCAAGGGCGTGCTGGAGCAGACGCGGCGGCACGCGTTCATCGCGTCGCTGCTGCGTGTGCCGCACCTGGTGCTGTGCGTGAACAAGATGGACCTGGTGGACTACGACCAGGGCGTCTTCGACCGCATCCGCGAGGAGTTCCGCCAATTCTCAATGAAGCTGGACGTGTCGGACCTGTCGTTCATCCCCATCTCCGCGCTGGGCGGGGACAACGTGGTGACGCGCTCGGAGAAGATGCCCTGGTACCAGGGCCCCACGCTCCTGCACCACCTGGAGAACGTGCACATCGCGTCCGACCGCGACCTCATCCACCTGCGCTTCCCCGTGCAGGGGGTCATCCGGCCCGCGTCCGCGAAGAAGTTCCACGACTACCGCGCGTACTCCGGCCAGATCCTGGGCGGCGTGATGCGGCCGGGTGACGAGGTGATGGTGATGCCGTCCGGCTTCACCACGCGCATCAAGTCGCTGGAGCTGGCCGGCAAGCCGGTGACGGAGGCGTTCCCGCCCATGTCGGTGAACGTGTCGCTGGAGGAGGAGCTGGACATCAGCCGCGGCGACATGCTGTGCCGGCCGGGCAACCCGCCCACCGCGAGCCAGGACATCGACGCGATGGTGTGCTGGCTGTCGGACCAGACGGTGCTCAACACCGGGGCCCGGCTGGCCATCAAGCACACCACCCGCATGGCGCGCGCGATGGTGAAGCAGCTGCACTACCGGCTGGACGTCAACACGCTGCACCGCGATGAAGAGAGCGCCGGCCTCAAGCTCAACGAGGTGGGCCGCGTGACGCTGCGCACGACGGTGCCGCTCTTCTTCGACGAGTACCGCCGCAATCGCAGCACCGGCAGCTTCATCCTCATCGACGAGAGCACCAACGCCACCGTGGGCGCCGGGATGATCAACGGCCCGGCCGTGGAGAGGTAGAGCGACGATGCATCAGCGCCCGGGCTTCATCCTCTGGTTCACCGGCATGTCCGGCGCGGGCAAGAGCACGCTGTCCACCGCGGTGGTGCGACAGCTGGCGCCCGTGCAGCGCGTGGAGCTGCTCGACGGGGACGAGGTGCGCACGTACCTGTCCCGCGGCCTGGGCTTCACCCGCGCGGACCGCGAGGAGAATGTGCGCCGCATCGGCTACGTGGCGCGGGTGCTCGCCAAGCACGAGGTGGGTGTCATCACCGCCGCCATCTCCCCGTACAAGAGCTCGCGGGACGAGGTGCGCGCCCTGGCCACCCAGGCCGGCATCCCGTTCCTTGAGGTGTACGTCCAGGCAAGCCTGGAGGCCCTCGTCGCCCGGGATGTGAAGGGGCTCTACAAGAAGGCCCTGGCAGGGGAGATCCCCCACTTCACGGGGGTGTCGGACCCCTATGAGCCGCCTGAAGCCCCTGAAATCATTGTCCGCTCCGACTCGGAGACGGTGGAAGCGGGGCTCGAGCGCATCCTCGACACGCTGAGGGACAGGGGCCTGCTTGCCTCCGCGGCGAGCGCGGCCTGAGCCACCGTACCGCGAATATCCAGCTGCTCCGGAGGGTCGAGAAAGCAGGCGCCGCCTGCGCCTGGATCGTCTATCCTCCGCGCCGAAACGTACTCACCGGGACAGGACCTCCATTCATGTATTTCGATGATATCGAGTACGTTGAGCTCTGCGTCGGCGACGCTGCGGCTGCCTCCGGTTTCTACACGGACAGCCTGGGCTTCACGCGCGTGGCGGAGGGTGGTCCGGAGACGGGGCTCGTGGGGCGACGCTCGGTCCTGTTGCAGCAGGGGACGTTGCGGCTGTTGCTGACGCAGGGGCTGGCGGCGGACGACGCGGCCTCCGTGTTCGTCGAGCGGCACGGCGACGGCGTCCGGGACATCGCGCTGCGCACGAAGGACGCGCTGGCGGCGTTTGGCCACGTCACGCAGCGCGGGGCCCAGCCCTTGCGCGAGCCGGTGACGGGGAAGGACGGCGCGGGCAAGCGCATGCTCCAGGCCACCGTGGCGGCGATGGGGGACGTGGTGCACTCGCTCATCCAGAGCGACGCCGTGCCCGGGACGTTCCTGCCGCCGGGGCTGGTGGCGCGCCAGGCGCCCATCACGCTGGACGGGGCGCACTTCTCCGGGTTGGACCACCTGGCCATCTGCCTGGAGCCGGGCACGCTGGATGAGACGGTGCGCTTCTACCAGCACGTCTTCGGCTTCCGTCAGTCCCACCAGGAGGTCGTCCACACGCACGCCAGCGGGATGAACTCCAAGGTGGTGCAGAGCCCGTCGGCGCGCATCGTGCTGCCGCTGCAGGAGCCGCTGTCGCGGGAGAACCCCGGCCAGATTGGCGAGTTCCTTCGCCGGCACGGCGGCCCCGGCGTGCAGCACCTGGCGCTCTTGACGACGGACATCGTCGGGTGCGTGCGCCAGCTGCAACAGCACCTGCCGTTCCTGGAGATCCCCGCGCGCTACTACGAGCGGCTGGAGTCGCGGCTGGGCGCGCTGGACTTCGACCTGGTGCCGTTGCAGCAGCTGGGCATCCTGGTGGACCGCGACGAGTGGGGGACGCTGCTGCAGACGTTCACCCGCTCCGTGCACCCGCGCCAGACGCTGTTCTTCGAGGCCATCCAGCGCCAGGAGGCGCGCGGCTTCGGAGGGGCCAACATCCGCGCGCTCTTCGAGGCGGTGGAGCGTGACTACGCGCGGGTCCAGGCGTGAGCGCGGCCCGGGGTGAGGCCGTGTCGCTGCCGCTCGCGGCGTGGGCCCGGGAGCTGAAGCCGTCCGCCATCCAGGACATGCTCCAGCGCATCCACCGGCCGGGCATCCTGTCGCTGGCGCTGGGGCTCCCCGCGCCGTCGCTGTTCCCGTCCGCGGGGCTCGCCGCGGCCTCCGCGAAGGTGATGGCGGAGGAGCCGCTGGCGCTCCAGTACCGCCCCACGCTGGAGCCGCTGCGCCAGCAGGTGGTGGCGCTGATGGCCCGGCGCGGCGTGACGTGCGTGCCGGAGCAGGTGTTCCTCACCGCGGGCGGTCAGCAGGGGATGAGCCTGCTCACGCGGCTGCTGTTGGATCCGGGCGGCACGGTGCTCCTGGAGGACCGCGTCTATTCGGGCTTCCAGCAGGTGTTGGATCCGTTCCAGCCGAAGCGGCTCACCGTGCCCACGCACCCGGAGACGGGCATCGACGTGGACGCGGTGCGCGCGCTGCTGGAGCGGGGCGAGCGGCCCGCGCTGCTGTACACCATGAGCGACGGCCACAACCCGCTGGGCGTGAGCATGCCGCTGGAGTCGCGGCAGCGGCTGGTGGCCCTGGCGCGCGAACACCAGCTGCCCATCATCGAGGACGACGCGTACGGGCTCCTTCAGTACGAGCCCCAGACGCTGCCGGCGCTGCGCGGGCTGGAGGACCGGTGGGTGTACTACGTCGGCTCCTTCTCCAAGGTGCTGGCGCCCGCGCTGCGCGTGGGGTGGGTGGTGGTGCCGGAGGCGATGGTCGGCCGGCTCGCCACGGTGAAGGAGGCGAGCGACATCGACACCACGACGTTCGCCCAGCGCGTGGTGCTGGCGTTCCTGGAGTCCGGCGCGCTGCCGGCGCACCTGGAGCAGCTGCGCGCGGGCTACCGCGAGCGCCGCGACACGCTCGTCGCCGCGCTGGAGCGTCACCTCGCGCCCCACGGCGCCCGGTGGACGAAGCCCGCGTGCGGCATGTTCGTCTGGGTGGAGTTCCCCGACCGCGTGGACACCACGGCGCTGCTCGGCCGCGCGCTGGAGGAGGTCCAGGTGGCCTTCCTTCCGGGGCAGGCCTTCTCCGTGGCGGGGGGCCGGTCCGCGTCGCACGGCCTGCGCCTCAACTTCTCCCACGCGGAGCCCGCCGTCATCGAAGAGGCCGTGTCCCGCCTGGGCCGCGTCCTCGCGCGAAGCTGAAGGCCCATGCGTCCCCTGTGCCTGGACGAGTACGAGCAGCAGGCCCGCGCGCGGTTGCCCGCGGACGTCTTCGACTACGTGTACGGCGGCAGTGACGATGAGTCCTCGCTGCGCGACAGCCACAAGGCCTTCGACGCGTGGTGGCTGCGGCCCAACGTGCTGGTGGACGTGTCCCGCTGCGACACGTCCGTGAGCCTGCTGGGCACGACGCTTGCGCACCCGCTGGTGGTGGCGCCCATGGCGTACCAGTGCCTCGCGCATCCGGACGGAGAGGTGGCCACCGCGCGCGCGGCCGGGGCGCTGGGCGGGCTGATGACGGTCAGCACGATGGCCAGCCGCACGCTGGAGGACGTGGCCCGCGCCGCTTCGGGGCCGCTCTGGTTCCAGGTGTATTGCTTCCGCGACCGCGCGGTGACGACGGCGCTGATCCGCCGCGCGGAGGCCGCGGGCTACCGCGCGCTGGTGCTCACGGTGGACACGCCCCGGCTGGGCCGCCGGATGCGGGACATGCGCAGCGGCTTCGGCCTGCCGGCCCACGTGCGCGCGGCCAACTTCGATTTGGACGTGAGCCAGGCGCTGGCCACCCGCGCGCCGGGCGAGTCGGGCATCGCGGCCCATGCGTCGCGGGACTTCGACACCGCGCTGACGTGGGAGGCGGTGGCGTGGGTGCGCTCGGTGTCGAAGCTGCCGGTGCTCCTCAAGGGTGTGCTGACGGCGGAGGACGCGGAGCGCGCGGTGGCGGCGGGCGTGGACGGACTCGTGGTGTCCAACCACGGCGGCCGGCAGCTGGACGGGGCCATCCCTCCGCTGGAGGCGCTGCCGGAGGTGGTGGCGGCGGCGCGCGGCCGGTGCGAGGTGCTGGTGGATGGCGGCATCCGCCGGGGCACGGACGTGCTCAAGGCGCTGGCGCTGGGCGCGAAGGCGGTGCTGGTGGGGCGCCCGGTGTACTGGGGGCTCGCGGTGGGGG